>NZ_JBNHFD010000030.1:0-38140 GCF_059089865.1 Arthrobacter sp. Y3221157 | reverse complement strand
GCCACCACGGTGGCGGCCCCACCTTCGCGGACTGCCTCGACGGCGGCCCGCATGGTGGCGCCGGTAGCCAGGCCGTCGTCCACCAGCACCACAGTCTTCCCGCGCAGGTCATGGCCGGTGCCGGGGTAGAGGTCCACGCGGCGAAGAAGTTCGGCGCGCTCGCGCTGCTCCACCTCATCAAGCCACTCGCGGCGCACCCCGTGCTCCAGGACGCGGTCGAGCAGGGGTTTGTTGAGGAGCCGGACAGTGCGGCCGCGTGCCCACGCCAGTGCTCCATAGGCGGTCTCCTCATGGCCGGGGATGCCCAGTTTCCGCACCAGCACCGTTCCCAGGGGAAGGTAGAGGGCCTTGGCCACCGCAGCGGCCACGGGGATACCGCCACGTGCCAGGCCCAGGACCAGGGTGTCCGGCCGCTCCCGGAACTGCGGAAGCACCGCGGCCAGGCGCTCGCCGGCCTCCATGCGGTCTTCGAAACGCGTTACCATCTGCTCCTCCAGGCTTGCCTGCACCTGGTTTCAGCCTACCGCCCGCCCCGGCGGCCCGCGCCCGGGCCATGCGGCGGGGACGCGGGACCTAGATGGCCAGGAACGCGATGGCGGCCTGCTTGAAGGCCCGGCTGGTGACGGCGTTGGTGTGGTTGCGTCCCGGCAGGACCAGCTGTTCGGCCATGGAACCGGCGCTTGCCGCCAGCTCAGCGAGTTTCGGAAGGCTGCCCACCCGTTCGTCCTGGTCGCCGGAGACCAGGAGCATCGGAACGTGCGGGACGGCCTCGGCGGGGTCGTAGGGTTCGGCCTTGATGGCCTCCACCAGGGACAGGAGGGCGAAGATGTTGTTGCTGGGCAGCAGCAGGGCCATCTTCAGGAGGCGTGCGGTGGACTCGTCAGCGATCGGGGTGCCGTCGGCCAGGTAGTCCTGCGCGGCCACCAGGTCGAACTCGGCCAGCGGATCGGCGGTGTTAGCTCCGCCAAGAACCAGGCGGTGGACGATCTCCGGCTGGGTGGCGCCGAACTCCCAGGCGAGCCGGGAACCCAGCGAATAGCCCACAACGTCGAGTCCGCTGGAAGGGTCATCCTCCTGCAGCGGCCGGACACCGGCGTCGAACGCTGTCTGGAGCAGGTCCGCCCGGATCCTGCTCGGGGAGTAGGAGTCGCGGTCCTCCGGGGCGCCGCTGCGGCCGTGCCCCGGCAGGTCCACGGTGATCACCCGGCGTCCGGCCTGCAGCAGGGCCTGCACCCAGCCCGTGTCCTCCCAGTTCAGCTTGGAGGAGGAGGAAAAGCCGTGCAGCAGCAGTACCGGCCGGAGCCCGGCATCCTCCGCCGGTTCGTGAACCCCCACGTACAGCTGGGGGTCCGTACCCTCGACGGTATGCGTTTGCTGTTGGCCGGTGTGCCTGCCGCTCATGCTGTCAGTCCTCATCAACTCATGCGTCCGGGCAGACCCGGCGCGACGGTGCCTGGCATCACTCTACCTGCCGTGCTGGTGCCCCGCGGCGCCGGAGGTCCGGCTTCCGAAGCGGGCTCCCAGTGCGCAGGCGAGGGCGATGCCGGCGATCAGGGCAAAGGTGCTGAAAAGCTGCACGCGGCTGGCGGCCGCGCTGAGACCGACCGCAAAGATCAGTCCCAGCAGGACCAGGCCAACGATGGTGAGGCCCGGGAAGCCTTTCATCCGCAGGGGGAGTGGAATGCCCTCCCGGTCCGCGCGCCGGCGCAGCACCAGCTGGGACACCAGTGCGCTGCCCCACACCACCAGGCAGGTGGATCCCACCAGCTGGAAGAGGGCTGGAAGGATGCGCTCCGGAAACAGCAGTTCCAGGACGGTGGCAATGAATCCGAAGGCAACGGAGAGCGCAACCGCCAGCATGGGGACGCTCTGCCCGGCCAGCCGGGACAGGAAAGCCGGCGCCTCCCCCCGCTCAGCCAGCGAGTAGACCATCCGCGACGCGCCGTACAGGTTGGCATTCAGCGCAGAGAGGAGTGCGACGACGGCCACCAGGGTTATGGCGGTGGCGGCACCCGGGATGCCGGCGACGCCGAGGACGCCGGCGAAAGGCGACGCCAGCCCGCCGGACGTGGCGGGAAGGACGGCCGCGATGACGAATACCGAGCCGATGTAGAACACCAGGATCCGCCACACCACGGTGCGGATGGCCTTTCCCACGCTGTGCTCGGGATCCTCCGTCTCCGCTGCCGCTACGGAAACGATCTCCGTTCCGCCGAAGGCGAAGATCACCACGAAGAGTGCCGAGGCGATGCCTCCCAGTCCTTGCGGGGCGAAGTCCGTGGTGAGGTTTGCCAGGCCCGGCGAGGCAACGTCCGGCAGGAGTCCCAGCAGAAGGGCTGCGCCCACTATCAGGAACAGGACGATCGCGGCCACCTTGAGGATGGCGAACCAGAATTCGAACTCCCCAAAGTTCCGGACCCCGGCCAGGTTGATGCCGGTGAACACCACCATGAACACGAGCGCGAGAGCCCACACCGGGATGGCGGGCCATACCGAAAACAGCAGCCCCGCGGCACCGAGTGCTTCGGCGGCGATAACCACCACCAGCTGCAGCCACCACAGCCACCCGATGGTGGCCCCCGCGGTCTTGCCCAGGGCCCTTTCGGCATAGACGGAGAAGGCCCCGCTGTTCGGGTTTGCCGCGGCCATCTCACCCAGTGCCCACATCACCAGGATGATGAGTGTCCCCGCCACAAGGTAGGAAACCAGCACCGCGGGGCCCGCCGCCTGGATGCCGGCGCCGGAACCGAGGAACAAGCCGGCGCCGATGGCGGATCCAAGCCCCATCATGGTGAGCTGTCGGGGCTTCATGCTGTGGCCGAGGTGGTGCTGCGGGCGCGCGGGGGCGTACTTCGTCGTCATGGAAGTGAACCTTCTTGGGGTTTTGGGTTTTCATCCTCTTGGGACCACTCGAATTTACCGCCTGGCGGGCGCCCTGCCGAACCGCCACGGCTGCGCTTATGGGCACATCCGGCCCGGGCCGGGTTTCCGCTGGGCCGGACACATTTCTGGTTTATGGCTTGCTGCGCTTAGAATCAGTTATGGTCATGTTGACCATAACTACTGTGACCGCGCAGCCGGGCCGGTATGAGTGAGGAGGTGGATGCGTGTACTACAGCTCAGCGAACGTTTCCGAGCGCCGTGCCGCGCCCCCTTCGCTTGCCATCTCCACGGTGATCTTCGCGTTGCGTCCCAGTGAAACGTCGGGCCGGCCCACCCTGTGGCTGCCGCTGGTGCGCCGCATCCGCGAACCCTTCAAGGGGCTGTGGGCCCTGCCGGGCGGACCGCTCAGCCATGAGGAGTCCCTCCAGGACGCCGCATCACGGAACCTTCGGGAAACGACCGGCCTGGCCCCCAACTACCTCGAGCAGCTGTACGCCTTCGGCGGCCTGCACCGGTCACCCACCCAGCGGGTGGTCTCCATCGTTTACTGGGCCCTGGTCCAGCCGACGGAGGCAGCGCTGGCTGACGTTTCAGAGAATGTGCGGTGGTTCCGGGCGGACCGGTTGGGAGACCTGGCGTTCGACCACAACGCGATCGTGGACTATGCACTCTGGCGCCTGCGGAACAAGCTGGCCTACGGCTCGGTGGCGTACCACCTCCTGGGCGAGTACTTCACGCTGGCCCAGGTCCGCGAGGTCTACGAAGCGGTCCTGGACCGCCAGCTGGATCCCGCCAACTTCCGGCGCCAGCTCAGGTCCACCCCGGAAATCGAAGAAACAGACCAGTTCCTCCAGGGCGGCAAACACCGCCCGCCCCGCCTCTACCGCTTTACCGGCCGGCCCGGCCTTGATCCAGACAACAGGAGCACACTATGAGCAGCGTCAACACAGCAATCCAGCTGATCACGCGTGAACAGGCCGAAAAGGGCGCAGCTGCCAAAGGCAGCACCTGCAGCCCCGCCCTCGCCAAGGGCCCATGGGATTACGATCTGGCAGAGGCGCTCGCCGGCATCCCCGCCTACGGTCCCGGAGCCTCCAGCGCCGACGTGGCCCCGGCGGCCACACCACGGCAGGGACAGCTGCCCGAGGAATACAAGCTGGCCAGCGACGCCGAGCTTGCCGAACGCATCACCGCCGCTAAAGCGGCACTGGGGGACCGGGCCGTCATCCTGGGGCACTTCTACCAGCGGGACGAGGTTGTCCAGTACGCGGACTTCGTGGGCGATTCCTTCCAGCTTGCCAACGCCGCCCTGACCAGGCCCGACGCAGAGGCGATCATCTTCTGCGGGGTCCACTTCATGGCCGAAACTGCGGACATCCTCTCCAAGCCCGACCAGGCCGTCATCCTGCCCAACCTTGCCGCCGGCTGCTCCATGGCGGACATGGCCGACGCCGATTCGGTGGCCGAGTGCTGGGAACAGCTGGAGGAAATCTTCGGCACCGAGCCCGACGCCGACGGCCGGGTTCCGGTCATTCCCGTCACGTACATGAATTCCTCGGCAGCCCTCAAGGCCTTTTGCGGCGAGCACGGGGGCATCGTGTGCACCTCGTCCAACGCAAAGACAGTCCTTGAATGGGCCTTCCAGCGGGCACAGCGCGTGCTGTTCTTCCCGGACCAGCACCTGGGCCGCAACACGGCCAAGGCGCTGGGCGTGCCGCTGGAGCAGATGCCCATGTGGAACCCGCGCAAGGAGCTCGGCGGCAACGTGGAGCAGGCGCTCCTGGATTCTCGGGTGATCCTGTGGCACGGGTTCTGCTCGGTACACAAGCGCTTCACTACCGCCCAGATCGACAAGGCACGGGCCGATTTCCCCGGCGTCCAGGTGATCGTCCACCCGGAATGCCCCATGGAAGTGGTGGACGCCGCGGATTCCGCCGGTTCGACGGACTTCATCAAGAAAGCCATCGCCGGCGCCACGGAGCCCACAACCTTCGCGATCGGCACCGAGATCAACATGGTGAACCGGCTGGCTGCAGAATATCCGCAGCACACCATCTTCTGCCTGGACCCCGTCATCTGTCCCTGCTCCACCATGTACCGGATCCACCCCGGCTACCTCGCCTGGGTGCTGGAGGAACTTGTTGCCGGCCGCGTGGTCAACAGGATCACCGTGGACGACGCCGTGCAGGCCAATGCCCGGACCGCCCTCGAGCGCATGCTCGCGGCCAGGCCATAGCGAAAGCCTCCCACCATGTTCGAACGAGGGACGGTCCCACCCGGGGCCAGCTCAGGAGCTTCCGCCCGGCGGCGGCTCATCGTCGTCGGAAGCGGCATCGCCGGCCTGTACGCCGCCCTGCTGGCGGCCGATGCCGGTGCCGATACCGTCCTGCTGACCAAGGGCCGGCTGGACGAGAGCAACACCTGGTACGCCCAGGGCGGGATTTCGGCCGTGCTTCAGGACCCCGCGGCCGGCGACACCGTGGCCGCGCATATTGCGGACACTCTGCGGGCCGGGGCGGGACATTGTGATGAAGGGGCCGTCCGGCTCATGTGCACCGAAGCACGGTTGGACATCGAGGGCCTCCGGCGCTTCGGCGTGCGCTTTGACATGGGGAACGACGGCGGCCCGGCCCTTGGCCTCGAAGCCGCGCACAGCGCGCCACGCATTCTCCACGCCGGCGGCGATGCCACCGGTGCCAGGGTCGCCGAAGCCCTGATCCGTTCCGTGCTTACAGCACAGGCGGAAGGAAGACTCAAGGTTCTGAGCCGGGCCTACGCAACCGCCCTCCTGCAGGACGGCGGCCGGGTCACCGGACTGGAGTACCTGCAGGACGGCCGTACCGCCAGCATCGAAGCGGATGCTGTTCTGCTGGCCACCGGTGGTGCCGGACAGCTGTTCGCCCAGACCACCAACCCGGGCGTTGCCACTGCCGACGGCCTGGCGCTCGCTGTCCGTGCCGGCGCAGCCACCGCAGACCTCGAATTCTTCCAGTTCCACCCGACCTGCATGGTGGACACGGCTGGCCGGCCTGCCGCCGCAGCCGGGCCCCTGCTGATCTCCGAAGCGGTCCGCGGAGAAGGTGCCATCCTGGTGGACTCCGGCGGGCGCCGCTTCATGCGTGCCTACCACCCCGACGCCGAACTCGCCCCGCGCGACGTCGTGTCGCGCAGCATCGCCCTCCACCTGGCCAAACTCGGAGATCCCAACGGCCACGTCTACCTCGACGCACGGGTAATCGAGCAGGCACGCGGCGCAGGGTTCCTCAAGCGCCGGTTCCCCACCCTCACCCGGAAGACCCGCGACGCCGGCATCGACTGGACCCGCGAACTTGTCCCCGTGGCACCGGCGGCGCACTACTGGATGGGCGGCGTCACCACTGATTACTCCGCACGCACCAGCATCCCCGGGCTCTACGCCGCCGGCGAAGTCGCCCGCACCGGTGTCCACGGGGCAAACCGTTTGGCCAGCAACTCGCTCCTCGAAGGACTCGTCTTCGGCCGCCGCGCTGTTGAGTCTTTCCTTGCCGGCTCCACTTTGGGGTCGCCTGACGGCGCCCCTCCGCATGCTAGCTCGGCCGCGGGCGGCCTCCCTTTGACGCATGCTTCCGGGGCACCATCAGGCGACCGCTCGAACGTCACCTTTCCTGGCGCCTCAGCAGGCGGCGCGGCCGCGGCCTCGCGGATTGGGAGCCTTGATGCTTCTTTTTCGCGGGAGGCTCTTCGGCGGGTGATGACTTCGCATGCTGGGGTTTTGCGGTCGGGGGAGCTGCTCGGTGAGGTTGCAGGCACCCTGGAGCGGTGGGCCGGCGTAGTTCCAACCCAAGGTCCTGCTCCTGCTCCTGCTCCTGCTCCCGGCGAGCTTGATGTTGTGGCTGCGTATGAGGACCGGAATCTGCTGTTGGCTGCCCGGCTGCTCGTTGCTGCCGCGCTGGAACGCTCCGAATCCCTTGGTGCCCATTACCGCAGCGACGAACCCGTCGAAACCATTTCACTTCGTCCGAAAGCGAGCCTTGTCCATGACTGAGCACTCCGTAATTGACCAGGCTGTCCGTCCCCGGACCGTGCCCGGCCTGACCCTTGCGGCAGGACCCGTCCGGGAAATCCTGGAACGTGCCTTCGCCGAGGACGCGCCCGCAGGGGACATCACTTCCCAGCTGCTGATCCCGGCCGCCGCCCGCGCCACGGCCGTGCTGAACGCCCGCGTGCCCGGCGTCCTGAGCGGGGCCACGGTCTTCCGTGATGCCATGCAGCTGGTGGATCCGGACATCAGCGTTGAATTGCTGGTGGCGGACGGGGAGGCGTTCGACGCCGGCACCCACCTCGCCCGCGTCAGCGGCCCCGCCAGGTCCGTGCTGCTCGCCGAGCGGGTTGCACTCAACCTGGTTCAGCGGATGTCCGCCATCGCCACCCGGACCGCCGAGTTCGTGCAGCTGACGGAAGGCACGCGGGCACGGATCACCGACACCCGCAAAACCACCCCCGGCCTGCGGATCCTGGAGCGCTTCGCCGTCCGCTGCGGGGGCGGGGCCAACCACCGGTACAGCCTCTCGGACGCCGTGCTGGCCAAGGACAACCACCTTGCAGTGATGACCGGCGGGGATCCCGCCAGGCTCACGGAACTGCTGCTCGAGGCCCGGGCGCACCTGGGGCACACCACGCACTTCGAAGTGGAAGTGGACCGGATGGACCAGATCGAACCGGTCCTGGCGGCAGGCGTGGACACCATCATGCTGGATAACTTCAGCATCGAAGAGCTGGCCGCAGGAGTTGCCCTGGTGGCAGGACGGGCCCGGGTGGAAGCGAGCGGGAACGTCAACATCCACACCGTCGCAGCGATCGCCGCCACCGGCGTGGACGTGATCTCCGTAGGCGCCCTGACCCACACAGTGGCAGCCCTTGACCTCGGCCTGGACGTGGAACTGACCGTCGGGTGAGCGCACTGTGATTTTCCTGGACGCCGCCGCCACGACCCCGGTCCGCCGTGAGGTCCTCGAGGCCATGTGGCCCTACCTCACCGGAGAATTCGGGAACCCCTCCAGCCACCACACGCTGGGGGAGTCCGCCGTGCGGGCACTCGCCGATGCCCGCGCCTCCGTGGCCGCCGCACTGGGCTGCCGGCCGGGCGAAGTGACGTTTACATCGGGAGGAACCGAAGCGGACAACCTGGCCGTAAAGGGCATCGCCCTGGCCCGGCAGGCCGTGGACCCTGCCTTGAACCGGGTGGTGATCAGCGCCGTCGAACACCCGGCCGTGGAGGAGTCCGCCCGCTACCTGGAACGCTTCCACGGCTTCAGCGTGGACGTGGTCCCGGTGGACAGCTCCGGGCAGGTGACTCCCGCGGCGCTCAAGGATGTCCTCCGGCCGGAAACGGCGCTGGTCAGCGTGATGTACGCCAACAATGAGGTGGGCACCGTCCAGCCGGTCGCGGAGCTGGCCGCCCTGGCCCGGGAGCGCGGAGTCCCCTTCCATACCGACGCAGTGCAGGCGGCGGGCTGGCTGCCCCTGGACACCAAGGCCCTCGGTGTGGACGCAATGAGCATTTCCGGGCACAAACTGGGGGCGCCCAAAGGCTGTGGCGTGCTGTACGTCCGGGGCCGGACAAGGGTGGAGCCCCTTATCCACGGGGGCGGGCAGGAACGCGGCCGGCGGTCCGGCACGGAGAACGTTGCCGGGGCCGTCGGCCTGGCCACGGCCCTGGCGCTCTCCCAGGCACGCCAGCAGGACCAGCAGGCAAGGGTCGCGGCGCTTCGGGACAACTTCATCAGGGCAGTGTTGTCCGCCGTCCCCGGGGCGGTCCTCACCGGTCATCCCGCGGACCGCCTCCCGTCCGTGGCGTCATTCTGCTTCCCGGGCACCAGCGGCGAGTCCGTGCTGCTGGAACTGGAGCGCCAAGGGGTGGTGTGCTCCAGCGGCTCGGCGTGTGCGGCCGGCTCGGATGCACCGTCGCCGGTGCTGACGGCACTGGGGATTCCCGCCGAGGTTGCCCAGACGGCGGTCCGGTTCAGCTTCGATGCGTCCGTCACCGCGGAGGACCTGGACGCTGCGGCCGCCGCTGTTGGTTCCGCCGTCACGAGCGTCAGGGCCCTGGGCGCGGGCTGACGGGGCTGCGCAACGGTTACTCAGCGGTGCTGCCCAACGCCGCTACCCAGCGGCGCAACGACGGCACGGCCCAATGGGCGTCAGTACAGCTCGCCCACGGGGATATCCACCGCCAGCCGGTTGGCCGGTCCCGCCAGGGGGCACGCCCACGCCTCGTTGTAGGCGCAGGACGGGTTGTAGGCAAAGTTGAAGTCCAGGACGAATGTGGCATCCGGGCCGGTGCCCTGGACGCCATGGAAGGCGCCCTTGATGGTGTCCAGGAGGTACCGTCCGCCGCCGTAGCTGCCGCCCGGCTGGCCGGCGGTCGCATCCCTGAACGGCACGAAGATGCCGCCGCCGTATCCCTGCAGCTTCCACACAGCCAGCTGCCCCATTTCCGGCAGGTCAAACGTGCCCAGCCGGATGAAGTGGACCACGCCGTCAGTACCGGTGTCCACTGCCATTTCCCGGCCTGCGCCCTCCTTGGTCAGCGGCACATGGAACCGGTAGATGGGGTCGTAGTCGGCCGTTTTGAGGCCGGAGAACAGCGCCTTGCCTTCGGCGGTGAGGGCCGAGGCCGGGTGCGTGGCAAACATGAGGTCCCGCTGGTGCCGCCAATAGGAGTGGGCTTCCGCCGGGTTTTCGGCGGAGATCTTCCGGACGTTTTCGTAAAGCGCAAAGGTCCGGAGCCGCCAGTCGGCGATGTCGACGGCGGAAATGTCCGCGGGGTTGTCTTCGGCCGTGCCGTGCTGTTCCGCCATAGTCCCCAGCCTAGTCCCCGTGACACGTATGCCGGTCCCGTCGCGACACGCCCGCCGGGTGCGCCCGGGCCTGCCGGTGGCGTCCCGGACAGTCGGGGCTAGGGGAAACACGCCCGCCGGCCGCCGTGCCGGGCAGGGAAGCGCCGCTAGGCTGGCTTCATGAGTGGCAAGGCACCGGTTCCAGTCCTGTCCGCGGTTTTCCTGCTGGCCGCCGCCCTGACCGTGCCTGGATGCTCAGGGCAGCAGGAAAGCGGTCCTGGCTGGACCGCGCAGCCTGACGCGACGCCACAGTCAACTGCCGGCCCAAGTGCCGGTTCCGGAGCGTCAACGGCACCTGCCACGGAAGGTGCTTCCGCCACGGCCACCCCGGGACCATCACCTGCCCCCACGGCCGCTGCCTGGAAGACGTTCTCCGATCCCGCAAGGACAGTAAGTTTCGAGCTGCCCCAGGACTGGATCGCCCAGTCCGTGACGCCGGACGAGGGGACGCTCCCCGGCGCGCTGAAGATCGAGGTCAAAAAGCCCGACGGCACGTTCATGGCGGCCTTGCGGACCGGACTGCCGCCGTCGGCCGATGACTGCCCCGAAAGCGCCCGCAAGCCGTACACCGTGATCAGCAGCCTGCCGGTGGACGTGGCGGCCGGGGGCGGCGAGGGGACCATTCCGCCACGAATGGTGTTCCGGGTAATCCAGGGGTACAGGTTCTTCGGGTCCTACGGCGTTACAAACGTGGTGGGCGGCGCCGGTAACCAGGCCTGCGAACTCCGGAACGTGGTCCGCGGACCAGCCGGCAAGGGGGACTGGTCCTTCGGCGACCTGGTGTCCCTGAAGGCGTTTGCGCCGGACCAGAAGGTGGCCCCCGCGAAGGCGTTCGACACACTTGGGCAGGCAGCGGAGTATGTGGAGGGAAGCACGGACTTTGCCAACGTGCAGCGGATGCTAATGTCTCTGGAGATCAAAAACTAGTCCCGCTGCCGGCTCCCACAGGTGCCGGAAGGGCGGCGGCTTTCCTTCCGACGCCGACACCCCCGGAGATTCATGGAACGCTCTGTTTCCGCACGCCTGGCCTTCCGCACCGCAGCCAACACCAAGGTGGCCATGGCCATCGCAGTGGCGCGGAACAGCGGCTATTCCTCGTTCGAGGAGTCCCTGTCCGTTAGGGCGGACGGCGAGGAGGTGGCGCTGACCGAGATCGGCGACCACCACGGCGGCAGGTTCCACTACATGGAGTTCAGCGAACCCTCCGACGTGACGGTGGAGTACGCGGCCACGGTAGCCGGCCGGGGGGAACCGGAGGACACCGCCCTCGCCGACCGCATCCGCTACGTCCGTCCCAGCCGGTACGCGGAGTCGGACCGGCTGCTGCCCACCGCCTACGCCGAATTCGACAGCGTCTCCGGCGCCGGCCTGCTGCAGGCGGTGCGCAACTGGGTCCACGGCGAACTCCGCTACCTGAGCGGCTCATCCCGCGGCACGGACGGCGCCGTGGAAACGCTCCTCAGCAGGCGCGGCGTGTGCCGGGACTTCGCGCACCTGGCCATCGCGCTGCTGCGGTCCAAGGATGTCCCGGCCCGCCTGGCGGCGGTCTACGCCCCCGGCCTCAGCCCCATGGACTTCCACGCCGTGGCCGAGGCCTACGTGGACGGCGCCTGGCACGTCATCGATCCCACGGGGCTGGCCCCGCGCGAGTCGATGCTGCGCATCACCGCCGGCAGGGACTCCTCCGATACCGCCTTCCTCTCGACGGTGGGCGGCAGCCTGGTCCTCAACCAGCTGAAGGTCACGGCCGTCGTTGACGGCGACCTGCCCGTTGAGGACGCCGGCCGGCTGGTGCAGCTGGGCTAGCGTTTTCCCAGGGAATCCCGGAGTTTGTCCGTCAACCGCCGGAGTTCCTTCTGCTCCGCCGGAGTCAGGGCCGGGCCCACCAGCGCCGAAATGTCGCGCACGTGCTCGCGGCCAATCTCCTTCTGGAGTTCCCGGCCTTCGTCGGTGAGCTGGATTAGGATGCCGCGGCCGTCCTCCGGTGCGGGCATCCGTGCCACCAGCCCGCGCTTCTCCAGCCGCTCCACCAGCCGGCTCAGGCTGGACTGGCTCAACAGGACGTTGTCGTTGAGCTCGTTGAGCCGCAGCCAGCCGGAGGGGCAGCGGGACAGCGTGAACAGGACGTCGTACTCGTTCACCGCGAGCTTCCGGAAGGCCGGGCCCGACTGCAGCTTGCGCATCATAGCCACCTGGGCCCGGAACAGCGACTCCCAGGTCTCCGCCGCGAGACGGACGGGCGATTCCGGTCCTCCGGCAGCCATTACGCCTCCGCCGGGGTCTTTGCGGCGTCCTGGGCAGCCAGCAGCGTGGCGACCCGGCCTGCGTGGGTGGGCGGCTCCGGAACATGGGCGGGTTTGCGCGCGGCGTACTCCTTGCGCAGCACGGGAAGGACTTCCTCGCCGAACAGGTCCAGCTGCTCCAGGACCGTCTTCAGCGGAAGGCCGGCGTGGTCAATCAGGAACAGCTGCCGCTGGTAGTCGCCGAAGTGCTCGCGGAAGGTCAGGGTCTTTTCAATGACTTCCTGCGGGCTGCCCACCGTGAGGGGCGTCTGCGCGGTGAAATCCTCCAGCGACGGCCCGTGCCCGTAAACGGGGGCGTTGTCGAAGTAGGGCCGGAATTCCTTGACCGCGTCCTGTGAGTTCTTCCGCATGAAGAACTGGCCGCCCAGGCCGACGATCGCCTGGTCCGCCTTGCCGTGCCCGTAGTGCTCGTAGCGCTCGCGGTAAAGGGCGATCAGCTGCTGGTAGTGCTCCTTGGGCCAGAAGATGTTGTTGGCGAAGAAGCCGTCACCGTAGTACGCAGCCACTTCGGCGATCTGCGGCGTCCGGATGGACCCGTGCCAGACGAAGGGGGCGACGCCGTCGAGCGGGCGGGGCGTGGAGGTGAAGTTCTGCAGCGGGGTGCGGAACTTTCCGGACCAGTTTACGGTGTCCTCGTCCCAGAGCCGGCGCAGCAGGCTGTAGTTCTCGATGGCCAGCTCCACGCCGTCCTGGATGTTCTTGCCGAACCAGGGGTACACCGGGGCAGTGTTGCCGCGGCCCAGGACCAGGTCCACGCGCCCGTCGGCAAGGTGCTGGAGCATCGCGAAGTCCTCGGCGATCTTCACGGGATCGTTCGTGGTGATCAGCGTGGTGGCCGTTGACAGGATGATCCGCTCGGTCTGCGCCGCGATGTAGGCGAGCGTTGTGGTGGGGGAGGAAGAGAAGAACGGACGGTTGTGGTGCTCGCCCAGGGCGTACACGTCCATCCCGATCTCTTCGACCTTCTTGGCGATGGCAACCGAGGCCTTGATCCGCTCGTTCTCGGTGGGAGTGCGGCCCGTGGTGGGGTCCGTGGTGATATCGCTGACGCTGAAGACGCCGATCTGCATGATGTGCCCTTTCCTGAGTTGCGAGCTTGGTTCAAGTGTAAACCAATTTAGATGCATTTGCATCTATCGCCGGATACAACGCCGCCGGGCGGCGAATATTCCCTGTTCTACTCCGGGCTTCCCTGGGCGGCACGGCGGCCGCTGACCTTCGGCACCATTCCCGTGGTCCAGTCGTCGAATTCATCATCCACGTCGGCCGCCTGGGCAAACTCGGGGCGCTCCTGGAGCTCGCGGAGCAGCGCCTTCTTCTCGCGCCGGCCCTCCACCAGCCGGTACAGCACCGGGACCAGGACGAGCGTCAGGGCAGTGGACGAGACAAGTCCGCCGATCACCACCACGGCCAGCGGCTGCGAAATGAAGCCCCCGCCGCCCGTCAGGCCCATCGCCATGGGGGTGAGGGCGAAGACCGTTGCCAGCGCCGTCATGAGGATGGGCCGAAGCCGCTGGCGGGCACCGTGCGTGATGGCGTCCGCAACGTTCATCCCCGGCCGTCCGTCACGCGGCTGCCGGTACTGGTTGATGAGGTCGATCAGCACGATGGCGTTGGTGACCACAATGCCCACCAGCATGAGCATGCCAATCAGGGACGGCAGGCCAAGCGGGACGCCTGTAACCAGCAGCAGGGCCACGGCCCCGGTGGCCGCGAACGGCACGGAGACCAGCAGGATCAGCGGCTGGACCAGGGACTTGAAGGTGGCCACCATGATCACGTACACGATGGCGATGGCCGCCAGCAGGGCCAGGCCGAGCTGCCGGAACGATTCCGCCTGCTGCGTGGTTGCGCCGCCGATTTCGGCGGTCACCCCGGGCGGGAGCTGCACATCGGCCAGGCGCTTCTGGACTTCGGCGCTGACCGCGCCAAGATTGGAGCCCGACGGCGTGACGGACACCCGTGCGGTCCGCTGCCCGTTGCTGGCCGTGATGGAGACCGGAACGTCCACCTGTTCCACTGACGCGATGCTGCCCAGGGTCACCGGGCCGGCGGCTGCGGGCAGCGGGATGTTCCGGACGGCGTCGATGCTGGTGAACCGGGTTCCCTTGCCGATCTGCACGGGGAAGTCGTCGGTCTCGATCCGGACTTCGCCTGCCGGGATGGGGCTGATAGTGGACGCAAGGACCCCGGCAACCTGTTCTTCGTTGAGGCCCGCTGCCACCGCCCTGGCCCTGTCCACCTTCACCTGCACCACGGGCTGGGTGGCTGCCAGGTTGGTTTCCACCTCGCTGCTGCCCGGGACACCGGCCATGGCCGCAACCATCGTGTCGCTGGCTTCCTGCAGGTCGGCCGTGCTGGCTGCCTTGAGGGTGATGTCCACCGTGGAGGACGTGCCGAAGCCGCCCTGCTGCGTCCCCACGGATACCTTGCCCGAATCCGGCACCTTGGCCAGTTCGGAGCGCACAGTGTCCTGCAGCTCCACCTGGTCCGCCTTTTCATCGGTGACCACAGTGAATGTCGAATTCGAGGAGCCGGTGGAGACCAGGGCGGCGAACCCGGCCTGCGCGTTGCCGGACGTCACCTGGACGTCTTTGATGCCGTCGATGCCGCGCAGTACCGCCTCCAGCCGGACGGCCGCCGCACTGGTGTCCGCCAGGCTGGTTCCGGCTGGGAGCACCTGGCGCACGGTCATGCTGTTCTGGCCGGAGTTGCCGAGGAGGTTGGTGGCCAGCAGGGGAGCCATGGCAGCGGTTGCGCCCAGTACCAGTGCCGCGGCCACCAGGGTGATGACGGGGTGCTTCTGGGTGGAGGTGAGGATGGGCAGGTAGCCCCGCTGCAGCCGGCTGCGCTGCTCGGCTTCCTGTGCCTTCGCCCGCGCCTCGGCGGCGAATGCACGGGCCGCGCCAGAATCGGCCTGCAGGCCGGGCGCTGCGCCCTTGTTCCGGAGGAACCAGTAGGCCAGGACCGGAACGATGGTCAGTGAGACCAGCAGGGAGGCCAGCAGTGCCATGGTGACAGTCAGGGCGAAGGGCCGGAACAGCTCGCCGGCCAGTTCGCCCACGAAGGCAATGGGGAGGAACACGGCCACCGTGGTCAGGGTGGAGGCGGTGATGGCGCCGGCAACCTCCCGGATGGCGGTGAGGATGGCGGTGACCTTCTCCTCCCCGTAGGTGAGGTGCCGCTTGATGTTTTCGATGACAACGATCGAGTCGTCCACCACCCGGCCGATGGCGATGGTCAGCGCGCCGAGTGTCAGGATGTTCAGCGAGTATTTGGTGGCGGAAAGCCCGATAAAGGTGATCAGCAGGGACAGGGGGATGGAAACCGCGGTCACCAGGGTGGAACGGGCGGACATCAGGAAGACCAGGATGATGGCCACGGCGAAGCCCAGTCCCAGCAGGCCTTCGGTGGTCAGGTCCTTGATGGACTTTTCGATGAAGGGTGCCTGGTCGAAGACCGGCGTGAACTTCGCGCCTGATCCCAGCTCGGTCTCCAGGTCGCCCAGCATGTCCCGCACCGCGTCGGAGATGGCCACGGTGTCACCCTCGGGCTTCTTGGTGACGGACACCGCAAGGGTTTCCTCCCCGTTGGTACGGGTGATGGACGTGCGTTCGTCGTCCTGCAGCGACACATCTGCCACGCTGCCAACGGTTGCGGAGTTCCTGGCCCCGGAAAGCGGCAGGGCCTTGATGGCATCGAGCGAGTCCACGGGGCTGCCGATCTGCAGCGACAGCGTCTTGCCCTGTTCCTCCAGGGTTCCGGCCGGCACCAGTGCGCCATTGTTTGCCAGCGCGTCCCTGATGGAGGTGATGCTGGCCCCCGCGGCGGCCATGGCCTCGGGGCGCGGAAGGATCTCGATGTGTTGGGTGGCGCCGCCCGTGACGTCGGCTCCCCGGACGCCGTCGATCTTCTGCAGCCTCGGCACGCTCAGCCGCTGAAGGTCGGCGTTGAGCTCGCTGAGCGGTTTGTCCGAGGATACGGCCAGGAAAACGATGGGGAAGTCGCTGATGCTGCCGGCGATGGCCTGCGGCTGGACATCCTCCGGCAGCGTCCTCTTGGCGTTGGAGATTGCGCGGTCGATCTGGGCGCGGGCGCGGTCCAGGTTGGAGCCATAGGTGAAAAGCAGGGTGATCTGCGAAACCCCATTCCGGGATGTGGAGGACGTGGACTCCAGCCCCTCCACCCCGTTGAGCGCCGTCTCCAGCGGCCCGCTCACCTGTTTGTCCACAACCTCCGGAGAGGCTCCGGGCATGGCCGTGAGTACCGTGATCTGCGGGAACTCAATGGAAGGAATGAGCTCCTGCTTCAGGGACGCCAGGGTGATCACGCCGAAGACGGACGCGAAGACGGTGATCAGTGCGATCAGCGCCCGGTTCGCCAGGGAGAGGTGGGCCAGACGGAACATCGCATGAACTCCTGGAGGGTAGGGGAACTGGGACGTCCCCGCTGGTGCCGGCCGGTGGCCGAAGCCGGGTCAGCGGCCGGCGGTAACGCTCTCCAGCTGCAGTGACTTGGCGGTCGCCTGCTCCAGCTCCACGGCGAGGTCCGGATTCTCATCCAGCTTCACCCCGTAGCCGGGCATCATGTCCTTGAGCTTCGACTGCCAGCCCTTGAAGTTCTTCGGGAACGTCTTCTGCAGCAGCTCGATCATGATGGGAACAGCGGTCGAAGCTCCGGGGGACGCGCCCAGGAGCGCGCCGATGGAGCCGTCACGGCCGGCGATCACTTCAGTGCCGAATTGCAGGACACCGCCCTTGTTCGGGTCTTTCTTGATGATTTGTACACGCTGGCCGGCCGTGATCAGTTCCCAGTCGCCATCCTTGGCCTCGGGGTAGTACTCGCGCAGCGCCTCGACCTTGTCCCCGTGCCGCTTGGCCACTTCCTTGATCAGGTAGGCGGTGAGGTCCATGTTGTCCTTGGCCACGGCAAGCATGGGAATGATGTTGGACGGGCGGATGGACAGCGGCAGGTCCAGGTAGGAGCCGTTCTTGAGGAAGTTGGTGGAGAATCCGGCGTAGGGGCCGAACAGCAGTGAACGCTTGCCGTCCACGTACCGGGTGTCCAGGTGCGGGACGGACATGGGCGGGGCACCCACGGACGCCTGGCCGTACACCTTGGCGCTGTGCTGGGCCGCGATGGTCTCGTCCGTGCAGCGGAAGAACTGGCCGGACACGGGGAAGCCGCCGTAGCCCTTGCTCTCCGGGATGCCGGAAGCCTGGAGCAGGTGGAGGGCGCCGCCGCCGGCGCCGACAAAGACGAACTTGGCATGGATCTTGCCGTGCTCTCCGGACTTCGGGTACTTCAGCGAGAGGTCCCAGCCGCCGCCGGACGCGCGGGAAATGCCCGTGACGTCATGGCCGTAGTTGATTTCGACGCCGTTGTTCCCCAGGTACGTGGTCAGTTCCCGGGTCAGTGCGCCGAAGTCCACGTCGGTACCTTCGGCGGCACGCGTGGCGGCAACGCGCTGCTTCGGGTCGCGTCCCTTGACGATCAGCGGAGCCCACTTGGCGATCTGGGCCTGGTCCTCCGAGTACTCCATGCTCCGGAACAGGGCGTGCGGCTTCAATGCCTCATACCGGGTCTTCAGGAAGCGGGTGTGGTCCTCGCCGATCACGAAGCTCATGTGCGGGACGGTGTTGATGAAGCCCTTGGGCGAACCGATGAGGTTCCTATCCACCAGGTGGGACCAGAACTGCCGGGAGAGCTGGAACTGTTCGTTGATGAGCAGTGCCTTGGCGGGGTTTACTGAGCCGTCTTTGGCCGCAGGGGAGTAGTTGAGCTCGCAGAGGGCGGCATGGCCGGTACCTGCGTTGTTCCACGGGCCTGAGCTTTCCAGCCCGGGCTGGTCCAGCCGCTCGAACAGGGAGATGGTCCAGTTCGGCTCCAGCTGCTTGAGAAATGCCCCCAGCGTGGCGCTCATGATGCCGCCGCCAATCAGGACGACGTCGGCATGCGGGGTCTTGGAAATGAAGGTCACGATCAGTCTCCGATTGCAGCGGCTCTGGCTGTCACAGAATATCCCCGGGCAGCCGACATACTGAAATTGGATGCGCCCGTCAAGGCTTTAATTGCACCTTCGTGAAAACTTCATTTAAGACCGGCGACGCCGGGTAGCCCACCACCCGGTCGGAGAGGGCAAGTGCCGAGATCGGGAAGGCAATTGGAACTGCCGGTACGGTGGCAGCAATCTGGGCGTTGATGGTGTGATATTGCTCATCCCGCTCCTGGCCTTCCGGCAGGCCCCGGGCGCGGTTGATCTTGGAAAAGACCTGGGGATCCTGGTAACCGAACTCACCGTTCTTTTCCCCGAACAAGGGACCTACGAAGTTGTCGGCATCGGAATAGGAGCCGTTCCAGCCGAGGAGGTGGAGGGCGTGGTCGCCGGGGGACTGGACCTTCTGGAGGTAGCCCTCGGACCATTCCACCGGGACGGGGCGGATGTTGAAGCCCGCCGCGGTCAGCTGCCGGCTGAGCTCTGCATACACTTTTTCGGGCGTGGGCAGGTACGGCCGTGTCACGTTCAGCGGGTAGTAGAACTTCAGTTCCTCGCCCGCGTAGCCGGCTTCCTTGAGGTACTCCTTGGCTTTTGCAAGGTCGTGGCCCAGTTCCGGGGCATTGTTGTTGAAGCCGCTGATTTTCGGCGGGACAAACTGTGTTGCCCTTGCGGTGTTGTCGATGAAGAACTTCCGGATCAGGGTTTCCTTGTCGATGGCCATCTCGATGGCCTGGCGGACCAACAGGCTCTGCAGGACCGGAACCTCCTGGTTGATGCCCACATACATCACCGAGAACGGGTCCCGCTGGACGATCTGCTTTCCACGCTTGACGAGTTGGTCGAAATTGCCGACGGTCACGGCATCGTAGCCGTCGATCTTGCCGTCAAGCAGGGCCTGGAGCCGGAGCTGCGGATGGTTGTAGGCCAGGAAATTGATGGTGGCAATCTGGCCCCTCTCGCCCCAGTAGGCCTTGTTGGTGACCAGGGTGACGCTTTGTGCTTCCCAGGCGGCGAACCTGAAGGGGCCTGTGCCCACGGGATTGGTGGCGAACGCGGACAGCGGTGGACCGCCGCGGTCCTGGTCCAGGACGTCTGCCCTGCCGGCGGCGAGGGCAGCAGGCGATGCGATGGCAAACGCGGGGAGGGTCAGTGCCTGGAGAAAGGCCGTGAACCGCTGGGTGAGGTCAATGCGCACCGTGTGCTCGGACAAGGCGGTGCAGCTCTTGAAAATTGATAGGTCGGGCTCGTCCGAATGCGCCTTGAAGACCCCTTTGAACGAGCTGCCCGGGGCCTGCCGGCGGAGGTCCGGGGAGAAGGCGAACCATCGGTTGAAGTTGATGCAGACGGCTTCCGCATTAAAGGGTGTGCCGTCATGGAAGACCACTCCCTTGCGCAGCGTGAACGTGTAGGAGCGGCCTTGGCTGGACTCGCTCCATTCCGTGGCCAGCAAGGGTGTGGGCTTGCCCGTGGTCTGGTCCACGCCCACCAGGCCCTCGAGGATCTGCCGGGTGATCCGCTGCGACTCGACGTCGCTGGACAGTGCCGGGTCCAGTCCCAGGGGCTGGGCTGCGGTGCCGAAGTTGAAGGTGGCAGTGGGTTCGGCCGGGGTGGTTGCGCTGGGTGAGCCGGACGACGGCGAGGGGGCCGGAGCGGCCGTGCACGAGGCCGCGCCCAGTGCCAGGAGGGCGGCGCCGGCCGTCAGGACCGTCCGCCGCGATGGACTGCTGGGCACTCGTGGATCACCTCTGGATATCGCCGGTCCGCTACCTGCGGGCCGGAAAGCCCAGTCTAATTGACGGTTCTGCCGGTCCCGGTACGGCTGTTGCTCCTGTGATGCCGCTGCCGCTTAAGCACCGGCGCCGGGCTCCGCGGGTGGCGGGGCCCGGCGTCCGGATGGCACGCAGTGCGGTTGTGCTTGGTGCCTACTTGGGCATCAGCACCGAGTCGATCAGGTAGACGGTGGCGTTCTTGGTCTGGACTCCGCCGCAGATCACGCTGGCGTCGTCAACCTTGAGCGCGTCACCGCTGCCGCTCACGGTGACCGAGCCGCCCTGGACAGTTGCGTGGGTGCCGGCAATCATGTCGGGACTGATCTGCCCGGGGACAACGTGGTAGGTGAGGATCTTGCTCAGGAGTGCGTCGTCGGTCTTCAGGGTTTCGATGGTGGCCGGGTCGATCTTGGCAAAGGCCTTATCCACCGGAGCGAAGACCGTGAATTCGCCACCGTTGAGCGTGTCCACCAGATCAACCTTGGGGTTCAGCTTTCCGGAAACGGCAGAGGTCAGGGTGGTCAGGATGGGGTTGTTCGAGGCGGCAACGGCAACGGGATCAAGGGCCATGCCCTCAACCGAGCCGGCGCCGGTGGGTACCTGCTCCGCGTAGGCAGCGCAACCCGGGCCCACCAGGTTTGCTGCAGGATCCATGGCAGCGGCGGACGGGCTCGCCGAGGGGGAGGCGGCCATGCTGGAGGGGGCCGCGGACGGGCTCTCAGCCGCGGCGGAGGACCCCGAGGCGCTGCCGGTGCCGCCACAGGCCGTCAGGCCCAGCAATGCTGCAGCTGCAACGCCTGCGACGCTGAAGGTTGTGCGCGTGATTGTCTGCATTTCAGTTCTCCTTGGATCATGGCTTCTGCCCGCCACAAACGGGGTGTCCGCGGCGTCTATCAGTTCTGGCTTTGTAAGCACCTGCCCGGGCTGGTGTCTCATTGGCTATTCGGCCGGAGGGCAGGACCGGATGGGTGGATCCAGGAAGTTTTTCGGCTGGGGACGAAATCCGGCGGCAGCGACAAGAGCAGGTGAAGGAGCAGATCGGCGGGTTAACGCAGAAAAATCCCCCGGTGCCGGATGGCTCACGGACCGGGGGATCTTCTGATGTGATGTGCGCAAGGGGGGACTTGAACCCCCACGCCCGAAGGCACAGGAACCTAAATCCTGCGTGTCTGCCAATTTCACCACTCGCGCGCGGCCTCATGCCGAAGGACGGAAAACCAGTACCTCAACAGTACGGAAACCGTGTACGACGGCGGATGCCAGTATTTATTGTAGCGTCGCCCGCGCCGTGGCCGGGCCACGCAGCGGAGCGGTCAGGCGTCCAGCTTCAGGTCGCGGCGCAGCTTGGCCACGTGGCCGGTTGCGCGGACGTTGTACTGGGCCAGCAGAACCCTGCCGTCGGGGTCCACCACGATGGTGGACCGGATCAGGCCCTCGTAGGTCTTTCCGTAGTTCTTCTTTTCACCCCAGGCACCGTAGGCCTCTGCCACCGCATGGTCCTCATCAGCGAGCAGGGGAAAAGTCAGTTCCTCCTTGGCGGCGAACTTGGCCAGCTTTTCCACTGGGTCCGGCGAGATCCCCAGTACGTCGTACCCGGCGGCTTGCAGGGACGACAGGCTTTCCCGGAAGTCGCAGGCCTCCTTGGTGCAGCCCGGGGTGGACGCGGCCGGGTAAAAGTAGACGATGGTGTGCCGGCCGCTGCCCGGGGACAGGCTGACGTCCTTGCCGGCCGAGTCTTTCAATGTAAATGCGGGGGCTTTGTCACCAGTCACGAGTCTGTCAGCCATTGTTTTTCTCCTAGTTGCAGGCGGGACACAACAGCCTAGTAAGGGGGAGGGGCCGGTGCTAATCGGCACTTGGCTATACTTGCTGCTATGCCTGATATGGAGCACTGGCCCACGGGACGCCTCTTGTCCACTGCTGCGCGCCTCGTAGAACACTCATGGAACGAAAAACTTGGTGCCATCGGTCTCACCCACGCCGGAGTCATAGCCATTGAGGTTCTGGCTGCCCAGGGACCCATGACCCAGGCCCAGCTTGCCCAATTTGTGCGTGTTCAGGCACAGACCATGGGCAAAACCCTCAGCCGGCTTGAGTCGCACGGGCACATCATACGGGTGCGCAGCACGTCGGACCGCAGGAGCCACGTGGTGTCGCTCACCGAACGGGGCAAGGAGGCGGTTGCGGCCGCCGTCGAGATGGAGCGTTCCGTCCTTGCCTCGGCGTCGATCGACCCTGAAGTACTCCGGCAGGAGCTCAAGGCCGTGGTCCGGGAACTCGCCAGCCAGTTCGGCACAGTGCCCAGCAACGCCGCGGCGCTTGTGGAGAATTCACCCTAGGCAGGTCCTGCCGCCGTCTGTTCCGGACAAGCGGGGCGTGACTGCAGTTTCACTATGAAACTGCAGCCACGCTTTTTTTGTTGGCGTCGACCGTTCTGGTGACGATGGATACGGCGTTGGTACTGCGCATCGTGACGGAAAAACAAAACAGCCCCCGGCCCGCGTTTCCGCAAGCCAGAGGCTGTTTTCCCAGTGGTGCACCCCCCGGGACTTGAACCCGGAACCCATTGATTAAGAGTCAATTGCTCTGCCAATTGAGCTAGAGGTGCATCTTGTTTGTTTCAGTCATCCGGGCTTTTTCTTTCCCGTTGACCTCCGCAACGACATGAAACTCTACACGAACTTTTGGTGCATGTGAAATCGGGTCCCGCTTCGAGGGGTGGGTCACACGTGGGGAAGGAAAACCCCCGGAAAATCAAGGTTTTCCGGGGGTTTCCTGCGCCAATGCCTGCCCGCAAAGACGTCCTGAACCGCCTTGCCCGGCTGGCGCGCTGCTGTGAGTTGGAGCACAGGCTGCATGGGCGGCTGCTAAAGGCGCTTCCGCCGGGGTGCCCGGAAGCCCGCAGCCTCCGCATGTGCCGCCGACTCGAACCAGACGTCAGCCTTGGTTTCCCCGAAGTCCGGGTGCCCTTCCTCGTAGTAGACCATCGCACCGGCGTCGCCCTTGACCTCGAACCCGGCAGGTCCGCTGCCGTCCGGGCCCGCTGCAGCCGAGCCGGCACCATAGGGTTCGGCTGCGGCGAGGTGCCCTGCGGCTTCCGGCTGGTATCCGGTCCCGGCTTCTTCCCCGGGACGCCGGTCCTGCACGTCGTGGTCCGCCCCGGTTTCAACCAGGGCCGAGGGCTGTGCCCGGTCCAGCGTCTCGGCTTCGGCGGCACCAGGCGGAACGGCCGGGGCGGTGGCCTTGGCTGTTCCACCTGGCCCCGCCGCCATCCCCTGGGTGGCAGGGGAGGTGGTTCCGGTGGCGCCTGTCCGGGCCGTTGCCGGCGTGCCGGCGTCGTCCGCTTCTTCCACCGCGGCGGTTTCGGCGCCCGGGAGGGTGGGCGCATGCGGTTCCGTGTACTCGGGGTGGTGGACGGGCCGGGCTGCATCCGTGGCGGGCTGTTCCGCCGCGCCTTCAGGCACTGGCGGGGTTGCTGTTCCGGGAGAGGCGTGCGATGCCCGAGCGGAGCCGGCAGTGGCGGAGGAGGACCCGCCCGCTTCAGACCACTGGGTTTCCCATTCGGCCTGGTCCTGGTGCCGCCGCTCATCGCCGGACGTCTTACTGGCGGTGTCATGGGCTGCATCCGCTGTGGTGGCCGGCGTTGCCGCGCTGGAGCCTGCTGCTGACCGTTCCTGCCGCGGCGCTTCCCCAACCGGTTCCGCAGCCGGTTCATCGGCGGTGGTGGGTGCTGCGGGCTCGGCAGGACGGCCGAACCCGGCGGCCGTGGCGATCCCCGTGGTGCCTGCCGCCTCCGCGGAAGGAGCGGCCCCGCCTGAGGACAGTGCGCCGTCGCTGCGCGGAGCATTCGTCACTGTCGGCTCCTGCCGCGACTTCGTCGTGTTGCTGCGGTTCAGCAACCACCACACAACGCCGACGGCCACCACGATCAGAATGACCCAGAAAAATGTATCCATGGCTAACCCTTCAGTCAGGAGGCAAGGTGTCCTGCCCCCGACGCTACGTCGGGCGCCTAACGCTGTCTAGGTTTTCGCAGGTGGGAAGCGGGGCGAGGAACAGGCGGCGTGAGGCGGACCACACCGCCGGAGCCCGGGCTGGACTCCCCGTCTCAAAATGCGAGATCCCAGTCCAGTATCTGGCAGAAATTATCGCTATTTTGGGCTTTGAACGCCCCGTAGGGTCCTTTTGGCCTCCATCAGAGCCATAGACTTTCCCCTATGAGTGACACCACCATCGCATCCGACAACAAGCCTGACATCAAACCCCGGAGCCGGGTCGTAACCGACGGAATCCACGCTGCGCCGGCACGTGGCATGTTCCGGGCGGTCGGCATGGGCGACGACGACTTCGCGAAGCCCCAGGTTGGTGTCGCGAGCTCGTGGAACGAAATCACTCCCTGCAACCTCTCCCTTAACCGCCTTGCCCAGGGCGCCAAGGAAGGCGTTCACGCCGGCGGCGGCTTCCCCATGCAGTTCGGCACCATCTCCGTCTCGGACGGCATTTCGATGGGCCATGAGGGCATGCACTTTTCCTTGGTGTCCCGCGAAGTCATCGCAGATTCCGTGGAAACCGTCATGCAGGCCGAGCGCATCGACGGATCCGTGCTGCTCGCAGGCTGCGACAAATCGCTTCCCGGCATGCTCATGGCAGCTGCCCGCCTGGACCTGTCCAGCGTGTTTCTTTACGCCGGCTCCATCATGCCCGGCTGGGTCAAGCTTGAGGATGGCTCCGAAAAGGAAGTCACCCTCATCGATGCCTTCGAGGCTGTTGGCGCCTGCGCCGCCGGCAAGATGAGCATGGAGGACCTGACCCGGATCGAAAAGGCCATCTGCCCGGGCGAAGGTGCCTGCGGCGGCATGTACACCGCCAACACCATGGCCTGCATCGGCGAAGCCCTGGGTATGTCCCTGCCCGGCTCCGCCGCCCCGCCCTCGGCAGACCGCCGTCGCGACGAATTCGCCCGCAAGTCCGGCGAAGCCGTGGTAAACCTGCTGCGCCAGGGCATCACCGCCCGCGACATCATGACCAAGAAGGCGTTCGAGAACGCCATCGCCGTGACCATGGCGTTCGGTGGTTCCACCAACGCCGTCCTGCACCTGCTGGCCATCGCCCGCGAGGCGGAGGTCGAGCTGACCCTGGACGACTTCAACCGCATCGGCGACAAGATCCCGCACCTTGGCGACCTGAAGCCCTTCGGCCGCTACGTGATGACGGACGTCGACAAGATCGGCGGCGTGCCGGTCATCATGAAGGCGCTGCTCGACGCCGGCCTGCTGCACGGGGACTGCCTCACCGTGACCGGTAAGACCGTCGCGGAGAACCTCGAAGCCATCAACCCGCCGGATGTCGACGGCAAGATCCTGCGCGCGCTGGACAACCCCATCCACAAGACCGGCGGCATCACCATCCTGCACGGCTCGCTGGCCCCGGAAGGCGCCGTCGTCAAGAGCGCCGGCTTCGACGCCGACGTCTTCGAAGGCACCGCCCGCGTGTTCGAGCGCGAGCAGGGCGCCCTGGATGCGCTGGACAACGGCCAGATCCAGAAGGGCGACGTGGTGGTCATCCGCTACGAAGGCCCCAAAGGCGGCCCGGGAATGCGCGAGATGCTCGCCATCACCGGTGCCATCAAGGGTGCGGGCCTGGGCAAGGACGTCCTGCTCTTGACCGACGGCCGGTTCTCCGGCGGCACCACCGGCCTGTGCATCGGCCACGTTGCGCCCGAAGCGGTCGACGGCGGCCCCATCGCCTTCGTCAAGGACGGTGACCGGATCCGCGTCGATATTGCCGCCCGCAGCTTCGACCTGCTGGTTGACGAAGCGGAACTCGAAGCCCGCAAGGTGGGCTGGGAGCCGCTGCCGGCCCGTTACACCAAGGGTGTGTTGGCCAAGTACGCCAAGCTGGTGCACAGCGCATCAACGGGTGCATATTGCGGGTAGCGCCTACCCGGTCCCTTTGGCGCTGAGCGCCAAACGGACCGGGGCCCTCGGCGCTACCCTTATTAAGCCCTGCCGCCTCTTGTGGGCGGGCTTGGCAAGGTGCTCTAGGGTCCGTTGCTCGTTTGGTGGACAATGATGTCCACATGGTGAGATAGGGTGGTGCCTCGTTGACACCCATCCCACCAGAGGGAAAACTGAACGCATGACTTTCGTTACCGCCGGCACCGTCGTCGTCCTTACCAAGCGCGTGGCACTATAGCCTCCTCTGGTAACGAACCGTCACGCGCAAACCCCTCGAAGAGCCGCCAGGCTGAGGGGTTTTTTTATTTCCCGCAGTTTCCATGAACCACAGATGATCCACAAGGAAGAGTCCGATGAGCAAAGGATCGCCGATCAGCCCCTCGCTGTTGGCTACCAAGTCCACTGGAGCCACTAAGGCTCCGGAACGCGCCGACCGGACGGCTGACAATGCCGCCGTCGTCGCCGACCTTGCTGCCGCCTCTCCTGTCCTTGGGCCGAACAACGTTGTACCCCCAACGGTGATGACCGGCTCGCAAGCTATTGTCCGCTCGCTCGAAGAACTCGGCGTCGACGATATTTTCGGTTTGCCTGGTGGCGCGATCCTGCCCACCTACGACCCCTTGATGGCCTCCACCATGAATCACGTGCTGGTCCGTCACGAACAGGGAGCCGGCCACGCCGCGCAAGGCTACGCCATGGTCACCGGGCGGGTTGGCGTATGCATCGCCACCTCCGGCCCGGGTGCCACCAACCTCGTTACCGCCATCATGGATGCCCACATGGACTCCGTGCCGCTGGTGGCTATCACCGGCCAGGTGTCCAGTGGTGTGATCGGCACCGATGCTTTCCAGGAAGCGGACATCGTGGGCATCACCATGCCCATCACCAAGCACTCCTTCCTGGTCACCGACCCCAATGACATCCCGCACGTCATGGCGGAGGCGTTCCACCTCGCCTCCACCGGCCGTCCCGGTCCGGTGCTGGTGGACGTTGCCAAGGACGCCCAGGTGGGCCAGATGACCTTCTCCTGGCCGCCCAAGATCGACCTCCCCGGGTACCGCCCCGTCACCCGGGGCCACAACAAGCAGGTGCGCGAAGCCGCAAAACTCATCGCTGCTTCCACCAAACCCGTCCTGTACGTGGGCGGCGGTGTGGTCAAGGCACACGCCAGCGCCGAACTGCTGGCCCTCGCCGAGGCCACGGGCGCCCCGGTGGTTACTACGCTGATGGCCAAGGGCGTGTTCCCCGACTCACACCCCCAGCACGTGGGCATGCCCGGCATGCACGGCAGTGTTTCCGCGGTCACGGCGTTGCAGCAGGCCGACCTCCTGATCACTTTGGGCGCACGCTTCGACGACCGCGTCACCGGCGTCCTCAAGACGTTCGCGCCGATGGCCAAGGTCATCCACGCCGACATCGACCCCGCGGAAATCTCCAAGAACCGCACCGCCGATGTCCCCATCGTTGGTTCGGTCAAGGAAATCATTCCTGAACTGACCGAGGCCGTGCGTGCGCAGTTCGGCACCACCGGAACTCCGGACCTCACCACCTGGTGGGCCTTCCTGAACAACCTCAAGGAAACCTACCCGCTGGGCTGGACCGAACCGGAAGACGGCCTCACCGCTCCGCAGAAGGTCATCGAACGCATCGGCGCCCTCACCGGCCCCGAGGGCGTGTACGTGGCAGGCGTGGGCCAGCACCAGATGTGGGCGGCGCAGTTCATTAAGTACGAGCGCCCGCACGCCTGGCTGAACTCGGGTGGTGCCGGAACCATGGGCTACGCCGTACCGGCTGCCATGGGCGCCAAGGTGGGGGAGCCGGACCGGGTGGTCTGGGCCATCGACGGCGACGGTTGCTTCCAGATGACCAACCAGGAATTGGCCACCTGCGCCATCAACAACATTCCCATCAAGGTTGCCGTCATCAACAACTCTTCGCTGGGCATGGTGCGCCAGTGGCAGACCCTCTTCTACGAAGGCCGCTACTCCAACACCGACCTCAATACCGGCCACGACACCGTCCGCATCCCGGACTTCGTCAAGCTGGGCGAGGCCTACGGCTGCGCGTCCTTCCGCTGCGAACGCGACGAGGACATCGACGCCACCATCCAGAAGGCCCTCGAGATCAATGACCGGCCAGTGGTCATCGACTTCGTGGTCAGCCCCAACTCGATGGTGTGGCCGATGGTGCCCGCCGGCGTGAGTAACGACCAGATCCAGGTTGCCCGCAACATGACCCCGGAATGGGAAGAAGAGGACTGAGCATGAGCCGCCACACCCTGTCCGTCCTTGTCGAAGACAAGCCGGGCGTCCTGACCCGCGTCGCGAGCCTCTTCGCCCGCCGCGCCTTCAACATCAACTCCCTGGCCGTCGGCCCCACCGAAGTACCGGGCATCTCCCGGATGACGGTAGTTGTCGACGCCGACGGCGACCTGATCGAACAGGTCACCAAGCAGCTCAACAAGCTGATCAACGTCATCAAGATCGTTGAGCTGACCTCCGAATCTTCCGTACAGCGCGACCACATCCTGGTCAAGGTACGTGCGGATGCCGCAACACGCCTGCAGGTAACCCAGGCTGCAGACCTGTTCCGTGCCTCCGTCGTCGACGTGTCCACAGACTCGTTGGTGATCGAGGCAACCGGTACCCCGGAGAAGCTTGCAGCGCTGCTTTCAGTGCTGGAGCCCTTCGGCATCCGCGAAATCGTGCAGTCCGGCACCCTGGCCGTTGGACGGGGATCCCGCTCCATGAGTGACCGGGCGCTGCGTTCCGCCTAGGCCTGCCCAGGCGGAACTCCGCCCGGAACCGCAAGCACCACACCACCTATCTACCAAAACACTCAAGAGGAGTTACGCAAGTGACTGAAATGTTCTACGACGACGACGCCGACCTGTCGATCATCCAGGGCCGCAAGGTTGCCATCGTTGGCTACGGCTCACAGGGCCACGCCCATGCGCTCAACCTGCGCGATTCCGGCGTCGACGTCGCCATCGCCCTTCAGGAAGGCTCCAGGTCCAAGGCCAAGGCCGAGGACGCAGGCTTCACGGTCAAGAACGTCGCCGACGCCGCCGAATGGGCCGACGTCATCATGATCCTGGCGCCGGACCAGCACCAGCGCTCGATCTACAACGAGTCCATCAAGGACAAGCTGGCCCCCGGCAAGGCCCTGGCCTTCGCCCACGGCTTCAACATCCGCTTCGGCTACATCCAGGCTCCGGAAGGCGTTGACGTCATCCTGGTCGCCCCGAAGGCACCCGGCCACACCGTGCGCCGCGAATTCGAAGCCGGCCGCGGCATCCCGGACATCATCGCCGTCGAGCAGGACGCCTCCGGTTCCGCCTGGGACCTGGCCAAGTCCTACGCCAAGGCGATCGGCGGCACCCGCGCCGGCGTCATCAAGACCACCTTCACCGAAGAGACCGAAACGGACCTCTTCGGCGAGCAGGCCGTCCTGTGCGGCGGCGTCTCCCAGCTGATCCAGTACGGCTTCGAGACCCTGACCGAAGCCGGCTACCAGCCGCAGATCGCCTACTTCGAGGTGCTCCACGAGCTCAAGCTCATCGTTGACCTCATGTGGGAAGGCGGCATCGCCAAGCAGCGCTGGAGCGTCTCCGACACCGCCGAGTACGGCGACTACGTCTCCGGCCCGCGCGTCATCACCCCCGAGGTGAAGGAAAACATGAAGGCCGTCCTGGCCGACATCCAGTCCGGTGCCTTCGCCAAGCGCTTCATCGAGGACCAGGACAACGGCGGCATCGAGTTCAAGGAGCTGCGCGCCAAGGCAGAGCAGCACCCCATCGAGGCCGTTGGCCGCGAGCTGCGCTCCCTGTTCTCCTGGCAGCAGCAGGACGTGGACTACGTGGAAGGCTCCGCCGCCCGCTAAGGCTGACGGAAACTTACCCTTCACCAGGGGCCACGGTGAGGCCGGGTTCACACTTAACAATGTGAGCCCGGCCTTTCCGTCGGCCTAGACTTGTTCCATCCCCAGGACTGCAACGCAGAGGATCAGCCGTGTCAAAACCCGTAGTACTGCTCGCCGAAGAACTTTCCCCCGCCACCGTCGAGGCCCTCGGCCCGGACTTCGAAATCCGCCAGACCGACGGCGCCGACCGTTCCCAGCTGCTCTCGGCCATCAGCGACGTTGACGCCATCCTGGTCCGCTCCGCGACCCAGGTGGATGCGGAAGCCATTGCCGCGGCAAAGAACCTGAAGGTCATTGCCCGCGCCGGCGTGGGACTGGACAACGTTGACATCAAGGCCGCCACCCAGGCGGGCGTCATGGTGGTCAACGCCCCCACGTCCAACATCGTCTCCGCGGCGGAACTCACTGTGGGCCACATCCTCAGCCTGGCCCGGCACATCCCGCAGGCCAGCGCAGCCCTCAAGGACGGCGAGTGGAAGCGTTCCAAGTACACGGGCATCGAACTGTTCGAGAAGAAGATCGGCATCATCGGCCTGGGCCGGATCGGCGCGCTCGTGGCCGCCCGGCTCAAAGGCTTCGATACCAAGATCCTTGCGTACGACCCCTACATCACTTCCGCCCGTGCAGCGCAGCTCGGCGTCCAGCTGGTCACCCTTGACGAGCTCCTGGCCAAGTCCGACTTCATCACCATCCACATGCCCAAGACCCCCGAAACCGTGGGCATGCTCGGCGCCGACGCCTTCAAGAAGATGAAGAACACGGCCTACGTGGTCAACGTGGCCCGCGGCGGCCTGGTGGACGAGGAAGCACTCTTCACCGCACTGCAGGACGGCGAAATCGCCGGCGCCGGCGTCGACGTGTTCGCCAAGGAGCCCAGCACGGACCTGCCGTTCTTCAAGCTGGACAACGTGGTGGTCACGCCGCACCTGGGCGCGTCCACCGACGAAGCCCAGGAAAAAGCCGGCGTCTCCGTGGCAAAGTCCGTCCGCCTCGCCCTCGCCGGTGAGCTGGTCCCGGATGCCGTCAACGTCGCTGGCGGCGTCATCGCCCCCGATGTCCGCCCCGGCATCCCGCTGATCGAAAAGCTCGGCCGGATCTTCACCGCCCTGACCCACGATTCCCTGACCCAGTTCGACGTCGAGGTTGCCGGCGAAATCTCCTCGCTCGACGTCAAGGTCCTGGAACTGGCGGCCCTCAAGGGCATCTTCGCGGACGTCGTGACCGAGCAGGTCTCCTACGTCAACGCCCCGGTCATCGCGGAACAGCGCGGCATCAACGTCCGCCTGATCACCACTCCGGAAACGGAGTCCTACCGCAACGTCCTGACCCTGCGCGGCGCGCTGAGCGACGGCAGCCAGATCTCCGTGGCCGGAACCCTGACCGGACCCAAGCAGATCCAGAAGCTCGTGGGCATCAACGGCTTCGAAGTGGAAATCCCCATCAGCGAGCACGTGGTGGTGGTGGGCTACACCGACCGCCCCGGCGTCATCGGCACCATCGGCCACATCCTGGGCATGAACAACATCAATATTGCCGGCATGCAGGTGGCCCGCCACGACCAGGGCGGGCAGGTCCTTGCACTGCTCACGGTGGACAGCTCCGTGCCGCAGCAGGTGCTGGACGCCATCAAGGCCGGCATCGGCGCGGACATGGTCCGGGAAGTGGACCTGGAAGACTAAATACCCCGGGAGTGACCGGGAAACGCCGTACCAACGGCCGCCGCCGGGCGTGTCCCGGCGGGGCCACATATGATTGGCCGGTCTGCTTACAATGGCTTGGTCCTGGTTCAGGACCAAGCCGGCAGGCCGGCCATCACCTTTTGCACATCCGTCCGTAGTCGTCCATGTCCGCCGGGGGGCACGGTGTGCGCACGCAATCCAGGTTTCAGGGAGTTCCATGAACGCCGTCCAGAGGTTCATCAGAAGCAAAGTGCTGCTGTTGACCGCTGCCATCTTGATCGCAGCCATGTGCTTGTCGGTCCTCGTCCAAAGCCAGTCCCAGGCCGCACTCAACCGGACCGTGGATGAAAATTCCCGCGGCCTCTACGACGTCCTCGTCCACGCCAAAGCGCCCGCCGGTGCCCTGCTGCAGCCGGAAATCGCCAACGGTACCGGCGGCATCAGCTTCGAGCAGCTGGAGTCCATCAAGAAGCTGTCCGGCACGTCCGTGGCCGCACCCATCAGCCTGGTCTCCCGCGTGACCCAGAACCTCGAAGCGCCGCGCCTGGATGCCATGGACTACCTCGGCTACAACGCCGGGCTCGCCGGAACTGCGACGGCGGACCAGGCCGCCGGTGCCACTGCACCGGACAAGTGGCCCGCCGCAGAGTCCGTCCTGAGTGACGAGACCAAAAAGTACCGCCTCACCGCCAGCGCGGTAAGTTCCGACGGCGTCTCCGAGCAGACCCTTTTCAAGTCCACGGCCGAGGGCACCCTGGGCAAGGCAAAACTCGTCGAGGAAAAGGCCGCCGGCGGCAGCAGCATCCGGATCGCGGCCCCGGAGGGCGAAACCGGCATCAAGTTCCCCGCCCCCGCCGGCGGATCCGAGCACAACCTGTTCAACCTGTCCGTGTCCCTGCCCCTGGCTCCCGAAGTCACGGAATCCGTGGTGGCAGTCGACCCCGCGGCCGAGCGCGCCCTGCTGGGTCCGGCCGGTGACTTCCTGGCCCCGCTCGAAAAAGCCCCGCCCGCCGACGCCCGCAACGCCGGAGCCATCGGCCGCTATTTCGAAGGCCTGTTCACCACGGGAATCGGCCTGGACCAGCTGGAAGAAGGCCCCGACTTCCTGGGCGTCAAGCTCAAGTACTGGGCGCCGCTGATGACCCAGTACCAGCAGGCAAAGCGCAACGGCCAGCTCACTGCCGACTCCCAGGCGATCCCGCTGATCGTGCGCTCGGGCACTTCGCTGGACCTTAAGTACAACGTCAAGATCGAAGAGATCGACGACGCCGGCAAGGTGGTAAAGGACGTCGGAACCGTCTCCCGGTCGCTGGACAAGGACTACCTGCCGTTCGTCTCCAAGGACCCGTTCGTCCTGTCCTGGCCGGGCTCCACCGACCACTCGTCCCTGCTGGGGGCTACCGGCAACTTCAACCAGGGCCTCTACACACCAGCCACCTGGAGCACGGACTTTGCCGCCGCGCCGAAGTACACCGACGGCGAAGAGGCCGCCAACGGCGCGGTGGACAAGACCGCCGTCCCCGGCGAATGGGTGACCATCAACCGCCTGCCGGAAAAGAGCGCCAACGGCACGCCAGTGGACCAGACCCAGCGCGAACCGGTTGACGAGCGGTCCTACCGCGAGAACCTGGCAACGGGTGAGAAGACGGCAGCCCCGCTGGCCATGGTCTACGGCACCTTCGACCCCGCCGCCGTGTCCGAGGCCGCCGGCGACGTCAACAAGCTTCCCCTGGGCGGCTACGACCCCACCCCCTTCACCCTGGTCAAGGATGCCGAGGGCAAGGAAGTTCCTGCCACGGAGCTTGGGCCCTCGCTGAGCGCCACCGGACTCGCCAGCCAGTCCGCAGGCGCGATCACCGACTACTACGGGCTCGCCGCTGCCCGCGGCTACACGGACAACGCCGACGTGATTGACGCTGTCCGCGTCCGGGCGAAGGCACCGGGGAGCTGGAAGGAAGCTCAGCCGGAGGTGGAGAAGCTCGCCGCCGAAATCCGGGACATGGGCCTGGAAGCCACCATCGTGGCCGGCTCCGCCCGCGAGGACGCCAGCATCTTCGTGCCCGGCTATTCCAAGGACGACGCCGGCAAGGAGTCAGCGCTGGGCACAGTCCAGCAGTCGTGGGTGCGACAGAACGCGGCGGAAGCCGTGACGGGATCGCTCTCCGGAACCAACGTGACCCTGCTCTTCCTGACCTTGTGCGGTGCTGCCCTGCTGACCGGGGCGTCAACCGTCAGCTATATCCGCAAGCGGCGCAGCGAAGCCGGAACCCTCCGGGCCATGGGCTGGACCCAGCGGCGGATCCGCAGCTGGGTGCTGGAAGAGTTCGGCGTGGGTGCAGTGCTGCTGGCCGTGGCAGGCCTTGTCCTGAGCCTGGCCAGCTGGAGCCTTGCCACTGCCCTGGTGTGCGTTGCCGTCCTGTTGCTGTACATCGGCGCCGCGTTCTTTGCCGCACAGCAGCTGCGCCACCGCGACGTCATCGACCAGGAGCCGCAGCACGACGAGCGGCTTATTCCGGTGGATTCGCCGCTGACGTTCGCCAACCGCCAACTGGGCACCAACAAGTTCAACACACTGGCCCTGGCCGTGGCCGTCGGTGTTTTCGGTGCTGCCGTGGGCGGCCTGATCGCCCTGCTGATCGACATCCCCCGGGCGGCCGGAGCGAGCGCCCTGAGCGGGTTGGCTGCCGCCAGCGTGGCCCTGCCAAGCATCCTCCTGGCGCTGGCCGGCGTGGTGGTCGGCCTGGTGCTGACCCTGGTGACCGGAAGGTTCGAGCTGAACGCCAAGAGGCAGTACCTGGGGATCCTTGAGGCCATGGGCTGGAACCCGGACATGCTCCGCCAGGTCCGCCTGTTCGAAAACGCGCTGGTGGGAACCGTGGCCCTGCCCCTGGGCGTGCTGGGCGCCCTGGGCATCGGCCTCCTGCTGGCACCCTATGCCGCACTGTGGGCGGGCGTCGCCGGCCTCGTGGCTGTACTTTGCTGGATACCGATTGCAACGAAAGTGGTCCAATGACAAACCCGACCAATGTCCAGCGGAGCCGCAGGAGCGGCTCCGGCGAGGTTCCCCTGCAGACCCGCGCCAACACCATCGTCAAGGCGCCGGACCACGCCACCCCGCTGGAACTGAGCGACATCACCATCCGCTACGGCGGCGGCAAGGGCGGTGCCGAGCCCGTCAGCGTGGTGGAGGGCTTCGACCTGACGCTGCACGCCGGTGAGATGCACTGCGTCGCCGGCCGAAGCGGCTCCGGCAAGACCAGCATCCTGACCGTCGGAGCGGGACTCACGCTGCCGACGTCGGGCCGCGTCTTTTGGGAAGGCGATTCCCTGGAGAGCATGGGCGACGACGAAATCGCCGACCGCCGTCGTGCCCTCATCGGCTACGTCGACCAGGGCGGTGCCCTGATCGATGGCATGAGCGCCCTGGAGAACGTCCTCCTGCCCGCCGTTCCCGACGGGGAAGTGGACCAGCGGCGGGACATGGCCAAGGACCTCCTGGACCTGGTGGGCCTTGGCCGGCGCATGCGCCACCGTCCGGCGCAGCTGTCCGGCGGTGAGCGCCAGCGCGTCGCGATCGCCCGTGCACTGATCCTGGGTACCCGGGTCCTGGTGGTGGACGAGCCCACTGCCAGCCTGGACCGCGCCTCGGCCAACCGCATCATCAGCATCCTGAAGGACACCACTAACGACGGCATTGCCGTGCTGGTTGCGTCACACGACCACGAACTGGTCCGGCTCAGCGATACCCTGACTGAACTGATCTAGCCTGTCCCTCCGCACCGAAGGTAACCGTCCGCACGTGACTGCTTCAGAGAAGACGCCGTTCTACATCACCACGGCCATCACCTACCCCAACGGCGTGCCGCACATCGGCCATGCCTACGAGTACATCGCCACGGACGCCATGGCCCGGTTCAAGCGGCTGGACGGCTATGACGTGATGTTCCTGACCGGTACGGACGAACACGGCATGAAGATCGCCCAGACCGCCGAAAAGGAAGGCATCACGCCCAAGGAACTGGTGGACCGGAACGCCGAGGTGTACAAGGCGGCACACGCCGCCCTCGGCATCACCTACGACCGCTTCATCCGGACTACGGATGCCGACCACTACGCGGCCTCGCAGGCCATCTGGAAAAAGATGGAAGCCAAGGGCGACATCTACCTGTCCAAGTACGAGGGCTGGTACTCGGTGCGGGACGAGGCCTTCTACGGCGAAGACGACACCGTGGTCAAGGACGACGGCGTGCGCTACTCGAAGGAAACGGACACCGAGGTGACCTGGACGGCGGAGGAGAGCTACTTCTTCCGGCTGTCCGCCTACCAGGACAAATTGCTGGCACTTTACGAGTCCCACCCGGAGTTCGGTGCGCCGCAGTACCGGTTCAACGAGGTCATCAGCTTCGTCAGGCGCGGGCTGGAGGACCTGTCGATCAGCCGCACCACCTTCGACTGGGGCGTACCGGTCCCCGGCAACGACAAGCACGTCATGTACGTCTGGGTGGATGCGCTGACGAACTACCTGACGGGCGTGGGCTATCCCGACGTCGAGTCGGAGAAGTTCCGCAAGTTCTGGCCTGCGGACGTCCATATCATCGGCAAGGACATCTCCCGTTTCCACGCCATCTACTGGCCTGCGTTCCTGATGAGCGCCGGCCTGGAGTTGCCCAAGCGGGTGATGATCCACGGCTTCCTGCACAACAACGGCGTGAAGATGTCCAAATCCCTGGGCAACGTAGTGGCCCCGGCCGACTTCGTGGCACAGTACGGCCTGGACCAGGTGCGGTTCTTCTTCCTCCGCGAAGTCCCGTTCGGCGCGGACGGAAGCTACAACCACGAAGCCATCGTGGGCAGAATGAACTCGGACCTCGCCAACAACTTCGGCAACCTGGCCCAGCGGTCGCTGTCCATGGTGGCCAAGAACTGTGGCGGCGCCGTTCCCGTGCCCGGGGAGTTCACTGCGGCAGACACCGCCATCCTCGAGCAGGCCGGGGGGCTTCTGGAGACTGCCCGGTCCGCCTTTGAAAAGCAGGAATTCAGCCGGGCCCTCGAAGCGATCTGGGCAGTCCTGGGTGACACCAACGCGTACTTCGCCGACCAGGCGCCGTGGGTCCTGCGGAAGACCGACGTCGAACGCATGAACACCGTGCTCTATGTGACCCTCGAGGTGCTCCGGATCGTGGCCGTCCTGGCCCAGCCGGTGATGCCCGCCGCCACGGGGAAGCTGCTGGAAAGCCTGGGCCAGCCTGACGGCGAAGCCCGGCAGTTCTCCGCCATCGCCACTCCGATCGCCGCCGGGACTGCCCTCCCGGCACCGTCCCCGGTATTTCCGAAATACGAGGAACCTGCCGGGGCCTGACAGCTGCCCCGGGCCGGCCTGGCCGGTCCGGGGCAGCCCGCCACCAAGCAAGTAGTGGCCCATTTATATATGAGTACCGGCTACTGGAGATTCGCCGGGGGTACTGAACATAGCCTTTTGCTGTTAGCAAACTGATGATTCGCATCTGGGAGAACCGTCGCCTCGATGCCGTCTGTTTGCCTTTTTTGTGTCGTCACCCGGGGCGCCGTTTTCCTGCAGGTTCGTCAGTTTGAAGCAGACGAAGGACGGAGACGGAAATGAAACGGATCCTAGCCGCGCTGGGGGTCACAAGCCTCGCACTCTTCGGGGCCACAGCCACGGCGAACGCCACGGGCGAAGCATCGGGTGACAACGAAAAAATAACCATTTGCCACGCCACAGGCTCGGAAACGAACCCGTACGTGCCAATCACCATCGACCTCAACGGGCTGAACGGCCACGTGGGCCACCAGCATGACGAGGACATTATTCCCGCCAACAACGGGAAGGTCCTCCCCGGTGGCCAAAACCTGCACATGGTGGACTGGTGGAACGCCGGTTGTGCCAAGCCGGGAGGGGCGGTAACGCCCACGCCGAAACCCAGCCATCCGCAGGGTGACCACGACAAGAAGATCACCATCTGCCATGCGACTGGATCGGAATCCAATCCTTACGTGGTCATCACCATCGCACTGGAGGGACTGAGCGGCCATGCCGGTTCACACCACCAGCACGCTGAGGACATCATTCCGCCTAACAGCGGAACGGTGATGCCGGCAGGCCAGAACTGGACCGCCGAGGGTCAGGCAATCTTCAACAACAACTGTGTCCCGGTGAAGGTGCCGCCTGCGGTGCCGCCTGCAGTGCCGCCGGTCCAGCCCCCAGCCGTCGTGCCGCCGGCTGTTGTACCCCCGGCCGTGGTGGTGCCTCCGGCCCCGCCCGCGGGCGCCGTTGTGCCCGGTCCCAAGCCTACCCGTGCTGTTCCAGGTGGAGCAGGCGCAGTGACCCCGAAGAACCAGGGCTTCAACGTACAGACCGCCGTGGGTGGGAACCAGGAGCCCGGCATCGCCCCGTGGCTCGGCGGTGTTGCAGCACTGCTGCTCGCCGGCACTGCCATCGCAGCCCGGAAGTCCCTGGCAGGAGGGCGACCCCAGGGCAAGCATCTCCAGTAGGTCCCCGGTTGCCGCTTTAGCGGCAACCGGCTGAACAAGCGCGGGGCGCCGTGCCGGATCCCGGCACGGCGCCCTCCGCCCGGGGAACCACATGAACAAACCCTCCTCAACGGCACCGGGAACGGACAGCACCACCGACCGCAACCGGCCGGACGGGCAGCGGGGCTTTGCAAGACTAGGGACGGACCCGCCCATAGGCAACCAGCCAGGAGACAGTTATGCCCCAGCCGGACTTCACCGCT
>NZ_JBNHFD010000029.1:0-38622 GCF_059089865.1 Arthrobacter sp. Y3221157 | reverse complement strand
TTGTCCTCCGCGGGGCCCAGCGGGCTGTGGCTGCTCGCGGCGGCGATGGCCGTCGTCGGCATGTCCGGCAGCGTCTTTGGCCTGGCACGGCAGAAGTACCTCACCGAGGCGGTGCCGGTGGAATTCCGCGCGCGGGCGCTGTCCACCCTGGGCGGGGTCAACCGGATCGGTGTGTTCATCGGCCCGTTCCTGGGCGCAGCCGTGATGCAGTTCGGCGGCATCGGCGGGGCGTACCGGGTGGGCGTGGTGGCGATGGCGGCCGCGGCGCTGCTGTCCCTCACCATCCCGGACCTGGCCGCGGCGGAAACGCACGACGGCGCGACGGCCGGTCCCCAGCCGACGCTTCGCAGCATGGCGGTATCCCACGCGGGGGTCTTCCTTTCGCTGGGCGTGGGCATCCTGCTGCTGAGCGCGCTGCGTTCCTCCCGGCAGGTGGTGATCCCACTGTGGGCGGACCACCTGGGCATGGACGCCACCTCCGCCTCCTTGATCTACGGGCTGTCCGGGGCCATCGACATGCTGGTGTTCTACCCGGCAGGCAAGCTCATGGACCGCAGGGGCCGGCAGTTCGTAGCCGTCCCGTCAACCCTGCTCATGGGCACGGCGCTGCTGCTGATTCCGCTCACCGGATCCTTCGTGGGGCTGCTGCTCGCGGCGCTGCTGATCGGTTTCGGCAACGGCATCAGCTCCGGACTGGTGATGACCCTTGGAGCCGACTTCTCACCCGACCGCGGTAGGGGCCAGTTCCTGGGGTTGTGGCGGTTCATGGCTGACGCCGGCTCCACCGGCGGGCCGGTGCTCCTGTCCGGGGTGACGGCCCTGGCCTGGCTGGGCGCCGGAATCTCGGCCACGGGCATCCTGGGGTTCGCGGCGGCAGCCGTGTTCGCCGTCGTGATTCCCCGCCTGAAGCACCGCCGCAACTACTGACTTGCCCTATCACTTGTGGTGGCTAAAACGCCGGGTTAGGGACCAGAAGTGATAGGGCAACGGCAGAGGCGGTTATCCTCGACAGATGGGTGAAACGGCGATTCCCACTCGGATCAGTGCGCTGCAGAAGGGCCTGTGGTGGTTGCAGGACTACGTCTATGCGGCGGTGTGCCAGGTTGAGGGCATGCTGTCCCGCGTGCAGCCGGGCTCGTTCCACCAGGGGCACCGTAGTCCTGTGGTGATCATCCCGGGCGTGTATGAGAATTGGCAGTTCATGCTGCCCCTCATCCAGTCCGTCCACGACGCCGGCCATCCCGTCCACGTGGTCACGGTGCTGCAGCGGAACAAGCTGAAGGTGCCGGCGGCGGCCAGGCTGGTGGCGCAGCACATCGAGGAGGCCGGGCTGCGGGACGCGGCCATCGTGGCCCACAGCAAGGGCGGGCTGATCGGGAAGTACGCCATGCTCAACCTGGACCCGGAGCAGCGGATCTCCCGGATGATCACCGTGTGCACGCCCTTCTCCGGCTCCACCTACGCGCGCTACATGCTGCTGCCCAGCCTGCGGATCTTCTCGCCGCGCAACTCGCTGACCCTGGAGCTGGCCCGCGAGGAGACCATCAACAGCCGGATCACGTCCATCTACGGCCCGTTCGACCCGCACATCCCGGAGGGCAGCGTCCTGCCGGGTGCCACCAACATTGAGCTGCCCACCGCCGGACATTTCCGGATCCTGGGGGATCCGGAAACGGCCCGGATCATCGTTGAGCAGCTGACCCCGGACGAGCCGTGAGTTCTGTGGAAAGGAATTACGACGCCGGGCGGCCGGCTCCGCAGGAGCCTGACCACACGCGTCCGGAGAGTTCGAGCGAGCGGCGGCAGAGCCGGTGGGCCACCGTGCTGGCGGTGCTGCAGCGGCTGCTGTACCTGCTGGTGACCATCGCCGTCGGATGGGCCGTCTGGTTCTTCCTGCTCTCGCGGCTGTCCCGCGGTCCAGAGCAGGCGTGGGTGTTCCTGCCCGTGTGGCTGATCCTGGCGTATGCCCTGCTGCCGCGTATCCACAAGATCCTCAGCAGCCTCTACATCCCGGACTACTTCATCGGCAGGACCAGGACAGGTGACGGCGTGCTGGGCGACCCCGTGAACCTGGCTGTGGTGGGGACCGGGGACGAGCTGCGCCGCGCCATGCTGTCCGCCGGATGGGTGGAGGCGGACCCCATCACACCCGCAACCGCCTGGCGGACCCTGACGTCCACAGTGCTGGGGCGGAGCTACCCGCAAGCGCCGGTCAGTTCGCTGTACGTGTTCGGCAACCGCCAGGACCTGGCATTCCAGCGCGAGATCGACGGCAACCCGCGCAAGCGCCACCACGTCCGGTTCTGGGAATGCCCCGAGGGCTGGATGCTGCCGGGCGGAATCCCCGTTGATTTCGTGGGCGCCGGCACCTACGACCGGAGCGTGGGACTGTCCCTCTTCACGTTCCAGATCACGCACAAGATCGCCGACCGCACGGACGAGGAACGGGACTTCATCATCGAGACGCTTCAGGCCGCCCGCGCCGTGGAGTCGGTCCACGTCATCCTCAACTACTCCACCGGCTACCACCACCGCAACGGCGGCGGCGACGCCATACGCACGGACGGGCACCTGCCCATCATCGACCTCTATGAGCCGGGCCATCCCGGGCTGGCAAAGAAGTAAAAGCGCAGGTCAGGGGCGAATTCAATTTTTCAGATACCTTGAGCCTTCTTTGACGCTTTCACCCCATAGTTCCTGAGATTGGCCGTGCAAAGTGGTCCCCAGCTAGACAACACGCACATCAAAAGTCTGAGGGGACACGTCATGAAGAACAGCACTCTGATCAAAGGCACCGCAGCCATCGCAGTGGGCGCAGCACTGCTGCTGGGCGGCGGCGGAACGCTGGCAGCCTGGAACGCGGAAGCGACGCAGACTCCGGGCACTATCGTGGCCGGCGACCTGAACGTGGTCAACGCCACCACCGCGGGGGTGTGGAAGGACCGTGCCGGTGCAACCATCGACATCGCTACCTACAAGGTGGTCCCGGGCGACAAGCTCACCTACACGCAGGACCTCACCGTCACTCTGGTGGGTAACAAGATGGCCGCGAACATCACCACCACCGGCATCACGGCCACCAACGGCTTTACGCCCGCAAACGTTGCTGTCACGGGTCCCGCCCTCACGGTCGGCACCACCCCGGTTTCAAACCCCCTGACCCCGACAGGATCTGCACAGACGGTCACCGCCACCATCACGTTCGAGTTCCTGTCCGCGACGTCCGGCCGCAGCGACGTCAACAAGACCTACAACTTCAACGATGTGGCGTTCCAGCTGCAGCAGGTGGTTGCCGGTTCCGGCTTGGTTGCGCCAACGGTAGCCCCCTAACCTGCCGCCGGCGGGTGGCTGAACAGCCACCCGCCTGTCGGACCAAGGAACAGGACCAGGAGGAAGACCAATGCGCACCAAGCGCTCACTTCAGGCGGCGGCACTCATCGCCGCGGCAGTGCTCCTGGGACTCTTGACCGTGCAGGGCACGTACGCCCTCTGGAGCGCCAGCACGTCGGCCGCCCCCGGGACTGTTGCCTCGGCGTCGTTCGATGTGGCGCTCGGCGCAGTTCCGTCCGGACAGGTCACGAATATGACGCTGGCCACCGGGCAGCCGGCAAACCTGGCCATCACCCCGGCGGCCACCCTCTCGCCCGGAACCTCGGTGTACGGGGGCGTGGCAGTCACCAACAACACCAACGCCGGCGGTACCTTCAACACCACCGTCACTGTAGGGCAGCCGGTCGTGGCGAATGTGTCCGGCGGAAGCCTGGCCCAGTACGTGACAATCAGCGCCAAGGCCACGGCCAGCGCCGCGGAGTGCGGCGCCACCGGCAGCTATGCGCCGGTCGGCTCCGCGGGACTTGTTTCGCCGGCTGTCGCCAAAGGCGGGTCCACCGTCTTCTGCTTCCAGGCCAGCCTCAGCGCGGCCGCCCCCACCACCGTGAAAGGACAAGCAGTGAACATCACCCTTCCGCTCACCGCCCGTCAGTTGTGCGGGGTGCCTGGTGGCTGCTGACCTGACAGAAAGCACCGTCGTCGGCCATACCCCGGATGGGGAGGACACGCATCCGGCGGAACTGCCGCCGTCGGAAGCGGCACCGGTGGGCAAGGTCGAGTACCAGGTGGGCCGGGGCCGGCGCGCCGGTGCGTGGACCGCCGTCGGACGCATTGCCAGCATGTCCGCCCTGATGATCGCGTTGTTCGCCGCGCTGGTCCTGATCGTGCTGCCGGTGGCAACGGGCTCGCAGCCCTACACAGTGCTCACCAACTCGATGGCCCCCAAGTTCCCACCGGGCACGTTCCTGGTAATGAAGCCGGTTGCCTTTGACCAGATCCAGTACGGTGACGTGGTGACGTTCCAGCTGTACTCGGGACGGCCTGAGGTGGAGACGCACCGGGTGGTCGGTTTCGGAGCCACGCAACAGGGCGAGAAGACGCTCATCAGCCGGGGCGATAACAACGGCGCCAACGATCCTGAACCCGTCAGGGAAATCCAGGTCAAGGGCAAGCTGTTCTACGCAGTCCCGTACGCCGGCTTCGTGGCCAACGCGCTGGGGAACTCCGACCGCGGCACCTGGAGCACCATCGCTGCCGTCGGCCTCATCGGCTACGGCGCCGTCACGGTCTTCACAACAGTGCGCAAGTCCCGCAAGTCCCGCATGGCTGGGGCGTCCTGATGGGCAAGTTCCGGGACCTCCCAGGTGCCGGGGCCGCCGTCGGCGCCTTCGCACTGACGGTGATGCTTGGGGTGGGCGGCGCGTCGGCGTCGGCCCTGTGGCAGCAAAGCGCGACGGCGACCATGACCGTGAGTGCCGCAGCCACCTGGCCCGGTCCGGCGATCACGTCCCTCACCTGCACCAATGATGCGCCCGAGAAAGTGGCGACATTGACGGTGACCCTTCCAACGGGCCCGGCCAACATCACATACGCGGCGGTGCACGCTGACGGAAGTACGGGTCCAAGCTATCAGGGGCCGCTGACCCTGCTTGGGTTGACTCCGGGGTCAATCGTCCTGACTGGCAGTCCGCAGCCCTCGCCCATCATCCGGGACAATCCGGCGGGTTCCTTAACAGTCCGGGTTACGGCCACCTACCTGAACCAGACGGTCTCGTCCATGGACATCATCCTGACCAACAGTCCGCACAACGGCAAAGTGATCTGCCTGTAACTCCTGAACACCCGAAGCTGGAGCCAGCTCGGCGGAAGCAGGCGCCGCTATGTCCCCCCCCCACATAGTGGCGCCAGCTCCTGCCGAGCTGGTGTGCGTTGCGTCCAGCGGGGATCCGCAGTGGAAGGGCGGCCGCCGCCAATTCGCCGGAGTGCTGCAGGATCGCTGTTCCGATACAGCGAATGCGCAGCGTTCCAGCGAATTGGGGGGCCGCGGCGCGCTGAACAGCTGCGAGCAGCGAGGGAAAGTGGGGTCCGGGGCGCAAGAGGTGCGGGCCGTAACCGGGTACCTGGCGGCGCCCACTTCAAGACGCCGCCAGGAGAGTGATGGCTTGCAGGAGAACCATCCGGCCGGGGCCTTTCGGCCTGGCAAGAGCAACTATTCAGTGTGTGGATCAATAAAGGGCCCTCGAGGCCATCAAGAAACGGTCAAATTCCCCACAGGAATTGCCCGTGCCAGACGGACCCCGCGAATCCGGGCCCCGAACCGCGCCGTCGTGCGTTCAGGGAAACTTAAGCTGCCCGCCACCTTCCGGCCGCCTGCAGCCATGGGTAGTGTGTGACGATGCTGCGAGGCTAAGCAGACGCCCGCCGGACCGACGCCGAGGAGCGCCGTGGCTTACTTTTTCCGGAATGGTTGTGCATTAGGAATGGGACGGATGCCGGAGATGGGTACCTGCACGTTTGAAGGCGCGCGATGACGCGCCGGCTGGGTGTTGAGGAAGAGTTCCTGATTGTCGACGACGGCGGGAACCCCGTGCCGCTGGGTGCGGTCCTTGACCAGCTCAGCGATTTTCCCCGCCTCACCAGCGAGATGAAGCAGGAGCAGATCGAAACCTGCACCCTGCCGCGCATCAGCCTTGCCGAGCTGGCCCACGACATCACGGACGGCAGGAAGAGCGCGGACGCCGCGGCCAGGCGCGTGGACGCGCGGGCCGCTGCGTTGGCAACCTCGCCGGTGCCCGTGCAGTCCACCCTGGCGCCGGGGGAGCGCTGCTCCCGGCTGATGGAGAAGTTCGGGCTCACCGCGGTGGAGCAACTGACAGGCGGCTGCCACGTGCATGTGGAGATCGAGTCGGAGGAGGAGGGCGTGGCCATCCTGGACCGCATCCGGATCTGGCTGCCCGTCCTGCTGGCCATCAGCGCCAATTCGCCCTACTGGCAAGGGACGGACACGAGCTACGCGAGTTACCGTTCCCAGGCCTGGAGCCGGTGGCCCACCACAGGGCCTGCCGAGATTTTCGGTTCCGCTGCCGCCTACCGGCACGAGCTGGAACAGATCCTCAGCTCAGGGGTCCCGCTGGACCAGGCCAATCTCTACTTCGACGCGCGGCTGAGCCACAAGCATCCCACCGTGGAAGTTCGGGTGGCGGACGTGTGCCTGTTTGCCGACGACGCCGTCCTCATGGGAGCCCTGGTGCGGGGCCTGGTGGAGACGGCGGCCCGGCAGTGGCGGGAGGGGATTATGCCGGTGCCGGCCTCGGCCACGCAGTTGCGGCTTGCGTCCTGGCAGGCCAGCCGCTACGGACTGGACGGCAATTTGGCGGACCCGTTCACCGGTACGCCTAAGGGCGCCTTCGAGGTGGTGGTGGCCCTCCTGGACCACCTCCGCCCGGTTCTGGAGGAGCAAGGCGAATTCAGTGTTGTGGAGTCTTTGCTGTTCCAGGTGCTGCACCGGGGGACCGGTGCCGCAGTGCAGCGGAACTCCTACGCAGGGGCGCTGAACCTGCGCGCAGTGGTGGCCGACGCCGTCACCGCCACGTGTTTGCCCGCCACGGCGCCGCCGGAACCTGGAAGGGCGGCTGCGCTGAACCGCGGCCTGGTGCTGTAACGGTTCCTGCTAGCGGCGCGGGGAGCCCCGCCGTCGTGCCGCGAAGGCGAACAGCGAGGTGGTGGCCACCGTGGCCAGGTACCCCGCTATGACAATCAGCGAGATCCCGGCCCAGAAGTAGTTGGTGGTGCTGGCCTCCTGCCAGGGGCTCGGCGCGATCCGGGTCAGCGAGTAGATGGCCACAGCCGCCGAGGCCAGTCCGAGCAGAACCGGCAGCGTCAGCCAGATCCGGGCCGAACCGATGTGGCCGCCGAAACCGTCCCAGGCGTTCCAGGCGCCCCGCCGCACGATGAGCCAGCCGGCAGGGATCATGAACGCGCCCACCAGCAGGAACGCCGCCACCACGTCCGCGGGCCGGTGCCACTGGTTGATCAGCGTTGAAACCCCGGAGGCGATGGCGAACGTGCCGCCCACAAAACCGGCCATCGGGCGCCAGCGCGGGGACGCCATGAGGAACACCGCGGCGGCCGCCGAGGCCGCAAGCGTGGTGTGGCCGGACGGGAGGGAGTTGATGTCCAGCGTCACTACGCCTTTGTCCGGCCGGGCAGGCAGCATGGCCTTGAGCACCTGAGTGGCCACGTTGGCGCCGATGCATGCAGCCACCGCGATCCCGGCCTCCGCCCAGCGCTTGCGGATCACGGTCACAAACAGCACCACGACGGCGGCCATCACCAGCGAGATGGTGGGCAGCAGATCCAGGAACCTGGTGCTCGCCTTGCCTGCCGGGCCATGGAGTTCCACGGCCTCCACCAAAGCGGACTCGTCGATGAACTGACCCGTGGTGGTCTGGACAAAGTAGTAGTAGGTGGCGACCAGCCCGGCCACGCAGGCCAGGGTTGCCAGCATGAACAGGAAACCCGAGCCCGGAGCTGGTCGGGATGCGGTCCTGATGCCTGCCTGCCGTGAAATTGTCATCGGCTTAAGGGTGTCACAGAAAGCTGGGAGACCGCTTGGACTTGACGGGCGTGCCGCCGCCCTGGGGAGGGCCGGGCCTCTGCCCCGGGGGAGGCAGCCGGCGTCAGGCGGGGGCCGCTGCCAGCTCTTCGATGATCTCGAACTGCTCGCGGACGCCGCCCTCCATGCCGGACTGGGCAATCATGTCGCGGACCTCCCTGCTGCCCGCGTTGGTGCGGATGCTGACCGTGGTGCCGCCTCCGTCGGCCTCCTCGAAGGTGACGGTGTTCACCACGGTCCCTTCCTCGCTGTCCGGCGCCGCCTCCGGCATCTCCATTACCTCGGTGTGCACGATCCGCTCGTTGGGGACGATCTCCCGGTACGTGCCGTGGAAGGCGACCTCGAATCCGCCGTGGGCCACCATGACATACCGCCATGTACCGCCCACCCGGAAGTCCATGTCCGCGACGGTCATCTCGCCCCGGCGCCCGGGCCACCACTTCCGGACCAGATCGGGGGTGGTCCAGGCCCGGTATACCAGGTGCCTGGGCGCGTTGACGGTGCGGGTGATCAGGATTTCCTCGTCGCTGGGGAACGTGACTTCCATGGTGCTGCTGCCGGTTTCTGCCACTGTCCTGCTCCTTATCTAGCTGTCCTGCTGTTTCAGTTCGTCAAGCACGTCTTCAAGCAGGTCGAACCGCTCCGCCCAGAGGTGCTCATAGCCCGCCACCCACGCGTAGATGGGCTTCAGGGCCTCTGCGTTGAGCGAGTAAATGCGCTGCCTGCCCTCGTCCCGAACGTGCACGGCGCCCACTTCGCGGAGGACCCGGAGGTGCCTGGACACGTGCGGCTGGGCAAGATCAAGCCGGTCCACAAGTTCACCTACCGTGCGCTCGCCGGCTGCCAGGGCGTCCAGGATTTCCCGGCGGCGCGGTTCGGCCACCGCATTGAAGGCGTCCTCGGTAGTAGCTGCGCGTGCCATGGAGCAATCGTATATCCATATTGATATGTTTTGAAGACCCCTCACCAAGCCGTCGCCGTTCTGCGGGAGGGTTTCCACCGACGGTAGGGTGAATGCCATGCCTGCCAGCGCCTCGCCTCTGCCGGACTTGCCCCCGCTGCAAGACCTTTTGGCCGGCGCGCACGTGGTCAGCCTGCCCATGCGGATGAAGTTCCGCGGCATCCTGGAGCGCGAATCGCTGCTGCTGCGGGGCCCGGCCGGGTGGGGGGAGTTCTGCCCGTTCCCGGAGTACGGCGACGCCGAGGCCTCCCGCTGGCTTGCCTCCGCCATCGAGGCCGCCTGGCTCGGGTTCCCCGCACCGCTGCGGACTGCCATTCCGGTGAACGCCACCGTGCCGGCCGTTCCCGCTGAACTGGTGGAAGGTGTGCTGGCCCGGTTTGGGCGGGTGGACGCAGTCAAGGTCAAGGTGGCCGAGCGGGGCCAGACCCTCGACGACGACGTTGCGCGCCTCGCCGCCGTACGGGCCGCCCTGCCGGATGCCGCCCTGCGCGTGGACGCCAACGGCGGGTGGGACGTACCCACGGCCGTCAAGGCACTCACCCGGCTGTCCGCCGTCGGGCTCGAATACGCCGAGCAGCCCGTGCCCACCATCGAGGGCCTCGCGGAAGTGCGCACGCAGCTGCGTGCGGCCGGCATCCCTGTGCCTATCGCCGCCGACGAAAGCGTCCGCAAGGAGGACGACCCGCTGCGTGTGGCCAGGGCCGGCGCCGCCGACCTGGTGGTGGTCAAGGTGGCGCCCCTCGGGGGAGTGCGGCGTGCCCTCGACATCGTGGCGCAGGCCGGCCTGCCCGCCGTCGTCAGCTCCGCCCTGGACACCTCGGTGGGCATCCGTGCAGGCCTGGCCCTGGCCGCCGCACTGCCGGATCTACCCTACGCGTGCGGGCTGGGGACGGTGTCCCTGTTCGAATCGGACGTCACCCTGGACCCCTTGACGGCCGACGACGGCGCCATCCGCCTGCGCGAGGTCACGGCCGACCCCGGGCTGCTGGAGCGGTATGCGGCCTCCCTGGAGCGCCAGGAGTGGTGGCTTGCCAGGCTGCGCCGGGTCCACGCCGTCCTCGCCGCCTGAGACCCTCTCTCACTTGTGGCGGCTTCCCCCGGGACGCTCTCTCACTTGTGGCGGCTTCCCCCCGGGACGCTCTCTCACTTGTGGCGGCTTTCCCCAGGGACCCTCTCTCACTTGTGGCGGCTTCCCCCGGGACGCTCTCTCACTTCCGCAGACGTTCCTGCAGGTCATAGGCGGTTAACCTTGGCTTCACCTGTCTGATGTTTCCCCGTAGAAAGCGCCTGACAGGGTGGCACGGACCCCAGAGGAACATTTTGGAAGGCACCCTCATGTCTGAAACGCCCACCCGCAAATTCACGCTGCTGCCGATGCTCGGCCATACCAAGGGCAAGCGCAGTGCCGTCACCTGCGCCCTGAAGTGCGACAACGCCTGCGCCGGCGATGTCTGCAACACCAGCTCCAACAGCTACTTCCGTGACATCGCCTCCGCCACCATGTCCCGACGCGCCGCCCTGGGCTTCGGCGCCGCCGGTGCGCTCGCCGTCGTCCTCGGTTCAGCAGTAACCTCGCCTGACTCCGCCTCCGCAGCCGGCCTGTCCAAGGCAGCGAAGGAAGGCTTCGGCAAGTCCAAGCTCCAGTTCACCGCCATCCCGTCCATTGACGCCACGGTTGACGCGGTCACCGTTCCCGAAGGCTTCACCTGGCAGCCGGTCATCCGCTGGGGCGACCCCATGTTCAACGACGCACCGGAGTTCGACCTGGCCAACCAGACGGCGGAGGCGCAGGAGAAGCAGTTCGGCTACAACAACGACTACACGGACATCCTGGAGATCCCGGGCAGCAAGGGCCGCCGCGCGGTGCTGTTCTCCAACCACGAGTACACCAACGACGCCATCATGTTCCCGCCCACCATGCCGGCAGACCAGATGCGCGCTGTGGGGGCAGCTGCGCACGGCCTGTCCGTGGTGGAGCTGGAGCGCCAGAACAAGAACAAGCCGTGGACCTACGTCAAGGGCGCGGAACTGAACCGCCGCTTCCTGAACACAACCGTGTACGAGCTCACGGGGCCGGCCGCCGGCTCCGCCCTGGTCAAGACCGTGGAAGACCCTGCCGGCCGCTTCATCAAGGGCACCCTGGGCAACTGCGCCGGCGGCACCACCCCGTGGGGCACCATCCTGTCCGGTGAGGAAAACTTCCAAGGCTACTTTGTGGGCAACGGCACGTCCGCCGGCGACAAGCGCTACGGCATCACGTCCAAGCCCACCGCCCGCCAGTGGGAGCTGGACGAACCGCGCTGGGACACCCGCAACCCAGGCTACGAGAATGAAGCCAACCGCTTCGGCTACATCGTGGAGGTGGACCCGTTCGACCCCACCTCCACCCCGAAGAAGCACTCCATGCTGGGCCGCTTCAAGCACGAGGGCGCCAACGTCATCATCGCCAAGTCCGGGCACGTGGTGGCCTATTCCGGCGACGATGAGCGCTTCGACTACCTGTACAAGTTCGTCTCCAAGGACAAGTACCGCGAGGGCGACCGCAAGCACAACATGACCCTCCTGTCCGCCGGCAGCCTCTACGTGGCAAAGTTCACCGGAAACTCGCCCGCCGCCGAAATCACTGGCACCGGTGTGGTTCCCTCGGACGGTGCCTTCGACGGCACGGGCGAATGGCTGCCGCTGGTGCTTGACGGCAAGTCCGCCGTGCCCGGCATGTCCGTGGAAGAGGTCCTGGTGTACACCCGCCTGGCCGCCGACAAGGTTGGCCCCACCAAAATGGACCGCGCCGAGGACGTGGAGCCAAGCCTGCAAACGGGCAAGGTCTACGTGGCCTGCACCAACAACTCCAACCGCGGCACCGGCACGAACGAGGGCGCCACTGAGGTGAACCCGCGCAACCAGAACCGCGACGGGCACATCGTGGAGATCACCGAAACCGGCGACCAGACCTCCACCGCCTTCACCTGGAACCTGCTGATGGTCTGCGGCGACCCGGCCCAGGGCGACGTCACCTACTTCTCCGGCTTCCCGGTGGACAAGGTTTCGCCCATCTCCTGCCCGGACAACCTGGCGTTCGACTCCGTTGGCAACCTCTGGATCTCCACCGACGGCGCCCCCTCCGGCATCGGCCGGGCGGACGGCTTGTTCAAGGTCACGCTGGAGGGCGCCGAGCGCGGCAAGGTGGAGCAGTTCCTCGCCGTCCCGCGCGATGCCGAGACCTGCGGCCCCATCATCCACGACGAGGAGCGCAGCGTGTTCGTCGCCGTGCAGCACCCGGGCGAGGACGGAACCTTCGAGAACCAGGTGTCCTTCTTCCCGGACTACGTTGCGGCAGGCACGACGCCGGCCCCCGGCCAGGCGCGCGCCCCGCGTCCGTCCGTGATCCAGGTGTTCCCCGTCCGCGACTGACCCTTCTGACGCTCTCTCACCTACGGCGCCTTTTGGATCAACGCTCTCTCACTGTCTGCCTGCTGGGGCGGCGGACAGCGAGAGAGCGTACCCCTTTAAGCCCCCGTAGGTGAGAGAGGGTTTGGGTTGTGGCCGCCGTAGGTGAGAGAGGGTTTGGGTTGTGGCCGCGGTAGGTGAGAGAGGGTTTGGGTTGTGGCCGCGGTAGGTGAGAGAGCGTCCGGGGGGTGGCAGACTGGACCAGTGCCTTCTGAGAACCTCCTGACGTCCCTCGCCGCCGCCCGGATCATTGTCAATACCTTGCTCGACGGCGGGGTGCGGCACGTGGTGGTTTCGCCCGGTTCCAGGTCGGCCCCCATGGCGTACGCGCTGGCCGAGGCGTCCGCAGCGGGCCGCGTGGAACTGCTGGTCAGGATCGACGAGCGTGCCGCTGGGTTCACGGCCCTGGGCCTTGCCTTGTCCACCGGTTCCCCGGCCGCCGTGCTGACCACGTCCGGAACCGCCGTCGGAAACCTGCTGCCGGCCGTGATGGAGGCCAACCACGCCGCCGTCCCGCTGATTGTCCTGTCCGCGGACAGGCCGGACGAACTCCGCGGAACAGGCGCCAACCAGACCACCGTCCAGCCGGACCTCTTCGGCGAACAGGTCCGGTTCGCTGCCGACGTCCCCGCGGGCAGCAACCCGGAGCGCGCCATCCAGACCGGCCTTTCCGCGGCGACCGGAGCCTTCGCCGAGATCCCGCCAGGGCCGGTGCAGCTCAACCTCGCGTTCCGGGATCCGCTGGTCCCATCCCCGGAGGAGGGGCTCCCGACGGCGGTGGAGCGGCAGCGCTACCGGATCGGAACAGAGCCGCTGGTCATGAACCTCCCGCCGGCGGCGGATGAGCTGCCGGAGCGGCGGACCGTTGTCCTGGCCGGGCACGACGCCGGACCGGTGGCCGAGGCGTTCGCCCGCGCCCACAACCTGCCGCTGCTCGCCGAGCCGTCATCCAACTCCCGGTTCGGCCCCAACGCCGTGGGCCCGTACCGGCTGCTGCTGGAACATTTCGGGCCGGATTCCAGGCAGCCCATTGAGCGGGTGGTGCTGTTCGGCCGGCCCACCCTCTCCCGCCCCGTCGCCGCGCTGCTGGCCCGGGCCGACGTGCAGTCAGCCCTGTACCAGCCCGTTCCGGTGGCCTGGTACGAGCCCGGCCGCCGCACGGAACTGCCGCTGGAGAACCTGTCCGACCTCGCCGACTTTGCCGGCCGCGGCACCTCCGCCTGGCTGGACACCTGGCTGCTCGCCGGGTCCGCCGCACAGCACGCCCTGGACGGCGTTTTGGCCGCGGAGGCTGCGGCCACCGGCCCTTCCGTGGGGGCGATGGTGTGGCGCCACGCCCGCGGGCAGCTGCTGCTGGGGTCGTCCAACGGCATCCGCGACGTGGACCTCGCCGGCCTGCCCGCGCCGGAGCCGGCCGCCACCGTCTACGCCAACCGGGGCCTGGCCGGGATCGACGGCACCATCTCCACCGCCACGGGCATCGCGCTGGGCGGGCGGCAGGAAACCACTGTCCTGCTCGGTGACGTCACCTTCCTGCACGACGCCGGCGGCCTCTTCCTCGGCGCGGGGGAAGAGCAGCCGGATCTGCGGATAGTGGTCCTCAACGATGCCGGCGGCGCCATCTTCGGGCTGCTTGAGCACGGCGCGGTGGAGGAAGGCGGGAAGTACGGAGACGCCGTCGAACGCCTTTTCGGCACCCCGCACTCGGTGGACATCGCGGCACTCGCCGCGGCGTACGGCGTGGGGCATTCAGTGGTCAGCACGACGGCGGGACTCGCCGAGGCGCTCGCCCGGCCGGTGTCCGGGCGCACCATCGTGGAAGTCCGCACCGACCGTCATTCCCTGCGGCAGCTGCACGCGCGGATCAAGGACTCGGTTGCGGCCGCTGTTGGGGGAGTGTTGGTGCCGTAGGCCGTAGGTCCCCGCCGGACCGGTCAGCCCGTGGGCGGCGTGAACTGGCTGGCGGTGAAGACCGCCCCCTGCGGGTCCCGGATCACGGCCTCGCGGGTCCATCCGGTGTCGTCCTGCCGAAGGACCTGGGCGCCGAGCCGTTCGGCGTCGAGGGCTGTCCGGTCCCGGTCGGCCACAGCGAACGTGACATGCCAGTGCGGCGTCCGGTCGGGTCCAATCGGGACGATCCAGGCGACGGCGTCCGCAAAGCCGGGTGGAGCCGCAAACTCGGACTGCCGTGCCCTGATCTCCGGATCCACCGTCTTTTCAAGGTGCTCGCCGTACCCGGGCACGCGGACCATCAATCCGAAGTCGGCGTCGTCTGCCCCGAAGCCCACCTTGTCCACCTGCCAGCTGAACGCGCCCTGGTAGAAGCCGACGGCCGCCTCCGGGTTGCGTGTGTGGAGGTCGCTGAAGTTCCAGGTCCCGGGCTGGTTGACGGCCTGTGCCCCGCCTTGCCGCTTCGGCTGCCAGAGGCGGAATTCGACGCCCTCCGGATCAGTTAGCGCCGCGCTGCGGCCGTCCTCTCCCGCGTCTGTTGCCGGTGCCCGCAGCCCGGCACCGGCAGCGACCAGCCGGTCCACTGCGGCATCTGCGTCCTCGACCGCGATGTAGGTGCTCCAGGCCGTTGTATCTTCGCGGCCGCTGGCGATCCCTGCCACGTCCGCGCCGTCCAGCTGGGCCACCAGGTAGCGGTCCGTCCCGCCGCCGGGAGCTGCCTCCCGAAACGTCCAGCCGAAGAGTCCGGCATAGAAGGTAGCTGCCGCGTCGATTCCAGGCTGGGTCGTGTCGATCCAGCACGGCACCCCTGGAGGGTACGCCCGTCCGTTCATGTTCCGCTCCTGCTTTCCTTGATCGCTGCTTCGAATGTGGGCAGGCTCCGCTCGATCATGTCCTCGTTGGCTGTCAGGGACATCCGGAAGAACCCGGGCGTCTCGAACAGGGTGCCCGGGAAAACGAAGACGTCGCGGCGGGCGAGGGACTCGGTGAAGGCTTCGTCGTCCGGGCCGGGGGTGCTGACGAACAGGTAGAACGTGCCCTCCGGCGGCTGCATGCGGTAGCCCATGCTGCCCAGCGCGTCCACCAGGCGGTCCCTGCGCCGCTCCAGCTGGCCGACGTCGATGGAGAACTTCTCCAGCGCCGGAAGCGCGTGCTGCAGCAGCGCATTCGGGTACACCCAGCCCATCGCCACCTGCAGGCCGCTGATGGCCGGTGCCATCTCTTCCCGGTGCGGCATGGCCGGGGGCAGGGCCAGGTACCCCACCCGCTGGCCGGGGGAGAGGTGCGTCTTGCCGTAGGAGTAGGCCAGCAGCGTGTACGGGTAGTACTCCGCGGGGCTGTGGAACCGCGCGCCGCCGAACACAATGCGGTTGTAGGCCTCGTCGGAAATGAGGTAGATGCGGCGCCCAATCCTCGCAGACGCAGTTTCCAGCAGGTCGGCGAGCCGGAGCAGCAGCTCCGGAGGATAGATCCGGCCGGTGGGGTTGTTAGGGGAATTGACGATCACAACCCGCGTCCGCGCCGTGATGGCCGCTTCGATGGCGGCGAGGTCAAGATCGAACGTGGCAGTGTCGACCTTCACCTTCACCGGTACAAGCCCGGCTTCGAGGATCAGCGGCTCGTACAGGAACCAGGGCGGCAGGCTGTAGACCACCTCGTCGCCGGGATCCGCCACGGTCTTCAGCGCCAGCGCGATCGCGGCGAACCCGCCGGTGGTAAGGAAGATGTCCCCTGTCCTGAAGGGCACGTCCAGCAGCCGTTCAAGGGACTGTGCGGCCGCCTCCCGCGCCGTCTCCACGTTGGTTTTATAGGCAAACCATTGATCATCGCGGGGAACCAGGGCATCCCGCAAGGTGTTGACGTAGCGGTCCGGCGGCATCTGGTGGGGGTTGCCGAACGTGAAGTCGCAGACGGTGTGCTGGTCCTGTCCCCGGCTAAGGTACCGCCGGATGAAGGAGTCAACCCGCTGGAACGAGGGTACCGATGCCAGCCGTGCAGCGCGTTCGGATACTGCCGCCGGCGGTGGTGTGGCTTGGGGATTCATATCTGCGCTCCTGGATGCGCCGCCGGGTGGGACGGCGGCCGGACGGGCAGCGCGCTGCTGAGCCAGGGCTGTGGTGGGACCTATTGTGTGCCCCGGCACCGCGGAAGTAAATGCCCGCACGGAAGGCGCGTGCCGCCGTCGTACACCTCCTGCAAAGACGGGGCGCAGAGTGTCCTGTGACGCACAAATCCCCGGCGCTGCGGAAAGATCCATAGTGCCGGGGATTGTGCGTAGCGAAAGCGGGGAGGGCCTACTCCTCGATGTCGATGTGTGTCGGATCGAGCACGCGGCGCAGGAACTCCTTGGTGCGCGGCTGGGTGGGGGCGCTGATGACCTGCTCGGCCGCGCCTTCCTCCACCACCACGCCGCCGTCCATGAACACCACGCGGTCAGCCACTTCACGGGCGAAGCCCATCTCGTGCGTGACCACCAGCATGGTCATGCCCTCCTTGGCCAGGTTCCGCATGACGGAGAGGACGTCGCCCACCGTCTCGGGGTCCAGCGCAGACGTGGGCTCGTCGAAGAGCATCAGTTCCGGGTCCATGCTCAGTGCACGGGCAATCGCCACACGCTGCTGCTGGCCGCCGGAGAGCTGGTCCGGGAAACGGTCGGCCAGGTGCCCGAGTCCCACGCGCTCCAGGTTGTGCATGGACACCTTGTCCGCTTCGGCCTGGGAGCGCTTGAGGACCTTGGTCTGGGCGATGGAGCAGTTGCGCTTCGCGTCCAGATGCGGGAACAGGTTGAACTGCTGGAACACCATGCCCACCTTGCGGCGCATTTTGTCGATGTCCACGTCGGGATCGGTGGCCTCGAAGCCTCCAACCTGGATGGTGCCCTGGTTGGGCTGCTCCAGCAGGTTGACGCAGCGGAGGAGGGTTGATTTGCCCGAGCCGGAGGGCCCGATCAGGCACACCACTTCACCCGGAGCCACGTCCAGACTGATGCCTTTCAGGACCTCGTTGGATCCGTAGGACTTGCGCAGGTCTTTGATCGCTACGCCGGCGGCGTGGATGGTACTGGTGCTGCCGCTGGAGGAATGTACGACGTCGTTCATTGTCTTCCCTGCCTATCGCTTGGTCCGCGCGGAGCGGCTTTCGAACTTCCGGGCCAGGAGGCTCAGGGGGATGGTGATGACCAGGTAGAAGGCACCGGCTACCAGGAGCGGCGTCAGGCCTGCGCCCAGGCTGGAGATGCCGTCGCGGCCGAACTTGGTGAGCTCGTACTGCGAGGCGGTCAGGCCCAGGACGTAGATCAGTGAGGAGTCCTTGGTCAGCAGGATGATCTCGTTGGTCAGCGGCGGCAGGACGATCTTGAACGCCTGCGGGATCACGATGGTCACCATGGCGCGCCACTGCGGCATGCCGAGGGAACGGGCGGCTTCCAGCTGGCCCTTGGGGACAGCCTGCAGACCGGCGCGGAGGGTTTCGGCGATGTATGCCGATGCAACCATGCCAAGCGAGATCATCACGATCACCGTGACGTTCCACGAAACGCCGAAGGCCAGCGGAACACCGTAACCGAAGGCGATGAACACGAGCAGGGCGGGGATGCCGCGGAAGAACTCGATGTAGCCCGTGGCGATCCAGCGGTACAGCGGGAAGCTGGAAAGCTTCATCAGGGCCAGCAGCAGGCCGCCGGAGAGTCCCACGATGAAGCCCAGGAAGGTGTAAATCAGGGTGTTGACCAGGCCGGTGATGAAGATGCCCGGGAACATCGGTCCGATCTTGGCGAAGTTGAAGACGCTGTTGCCGATGGTCTCCCAGTCGGTGGCCAGGATCAGCGCGGCGACGGCCACAACAAAGATTCCGGCCTGGACGTACAGGCTTACTCTGGCGCGTTGACGTGCTGTCATTGCCATTGCCATGGGTTGCTCACATTCGTTATGCGTGGCAGAGGCCCCGGACGGACTGCGTACAGCTTGTCCGGGGCCCCGGCTGCGTGGTTCTCAGGGCTGGAAAGGATCCAAGGCTACGGACGCCTTGGGCCCATGCTCTGGTTTACTTGGCGGTCTCGCCGAACCAGGTGGTCTTGAACTTCTCCAGCGTGCCGTCTTCTTCCAGGCGTTCAAGGGTGCCGTTAACCTTCTCCAGCATGGCGCTGTTGCCCTTCTTGACGGAGATGCCCAGCTGCTCGCCGGTGGCAAAATCCTCGACGCTCTTGAACTTGGGGTCGTCCTTGATGGCGTAGCCCAGGACGGACTGGTTGCCGAGGGCGGCATCGATGGTGCCGGCCTGGAGCGACTGGACCAGGAGGCCGGTGTCCTCGAACTGTTGCGCCTCAAGGCCCTGCTCCTGCGCGTAGTCGGCGCCGGTGGTGGCCTGCTGCACGCCTACCTTCTTGCCCTTGGCGTCGTCCAGGCTCTCGATGCCGGATCCCTCGCTGGCAACCAGGGCCAAGTCGTCGTCGAGGTAAGGCGTGGAGAAGTCCATGACGGATTTGCGGGTGTCCGTGATGGAGATCGAGGAGATGCCAAGGTCGCACTGGGTCAGGGCGGTGCCGGTTTCGATCGCTTCGAAGGAGCTGTCTACGATGCTGAGTTCAGCGCCGAGGTCCTTTGCAATTTCCTTGGCGATGTCGATGTCGTAGCCGACCGTCTGGCCGTCCTTCTCGAACTCGAACGGCTCATAGGGGATGTCGGAGCAGACCGTGAGCTTGCCTGCGTTGATCAGCTGGATGCCGCCTTCGGACGCGGCGGGCGTGGAACTGCCGCCACCACACGCCGTGAGGGTAAGGGCGCCGACGGCGAAGACTGCTGCTGCCTTGGCGGTGATCTTGGCCGTGGCCAGGGACTTGAGCTGCATGTTTCTTTACCTTTTGTTGCAGGGGTATGCGGTTCTAAATCGGTTCATAGTGTAGCCCCGATTATGAGATGTGCATCACAGGAAACTTAGTTTCACTATTGGATAACTAAATCACACCAAAAATCAAGCGTGTCGGGCGGGAACTTGTCTGCGATTCCAGACCTGGGGCTGGATGGCCAGCTCAGGTGCTGATGCCGAGGGACTCCAACATCGGGCGGAACTTGGCCCACGTTTCAGCCAGCTCGGCCTCGGGTTGGGATCCGTCCACGATGCCGCAGCCGGCATACAGCCGCACGGTGTCCGGCCCCTCGATCACGGCGCCGCGGAGGGCAATGCCCCACTCGCCGTTCCCAGCGGCGTCCAGCCAGCCCACGGGACCCGCGTAGGGTCCGCGGTCCAGGTGCTCCAGCTTGCGAATCAGCGCGCCCGCCACCTGCGTGGGCGTTCCGCAGACGGCGGCAGTGGGGTGCAGTGCGTTGATCAGTGCCAGGCAGGTGGGGACGTGGCCTTCCACCTCAGTGAGTTCGGCCTTGACGTCGGACGCCAGGTGCCAGACGTTGGGCAGCTCGAGGATGAAGGGCTCATCGTGCGCGTTCATCGCTTCCGAGAACGGCGCCAGCTGTTTGGTGAGCGACTGGATGGCAATCTCGTGCTCGTGCCGCTGCTTCTCGGAGCCGGCCAGCACCCGGGTGGCGTAATCCATCGGCAGGCCGTCCTCGCCGTGTGCGTCGCGCCGGTCCAACGTTCCAGCAAGCACGCGCGCCTGGGCTGTCCGGCCCTCCACCTGGATGAGCATCTCAGGGGTGGCGCCCACCAGTCCGTCCACGCCGTAGGTCCAGCATTCGCGGTACCGCGCGGCCAGTTCCCGGAGCACTTGCGCCGCGTTCACGCCGGTGGGGATGGTGGCCACCACGTCGCGGGCCAGCACCAGTTTCTCCAGCGCCCCGGTGCGGATTTCAGCAACCCCTGCGGATACCGCCTCCATCCAGTCTTCTTCGCTCAGGGACCCGGTGTGGAGGGTTGCGCCGGCGGCCAGGGGGAGGGGGCGGACGACGGCGGCGCCCGCTCTGCCGGGAAGGGCACCCTGCTGCGGGTCCGTGGCGGAGTCCGCTGCCGCCGTCGTGATGGTTGCGCTGGCGAAAGCTGCGGACGGAGTGCCGTTGCCAAGCCAGCGGTCCAGGGCGGCAAGGGCGCCCTGTTCGGTGAGCTCGCCGTCGTGGAGCGTCAGCTGGGTGACCCAGACCTTGCTGTCCCGCACACCCACCACGACTTCCGGCACTATCAGCCGGGACTCGTGCGCGGAGGTCTTGGAGAAGGCGAAAGACCCGAAAGCCACCGGGCCGGTGCCGGGCAGCTCCACCAGGTCGGTGACGTCGGCTTCGATCACCAGGTGCCGCCACCAGATATCGGCCTCGAGGAACCGTTCCGGTCCGGTGGCCGTGAAGCGGGCGATCTCGCCGAAGCCCGCCAGGCCGGCCTCGCGGCGGGTCCAGCAAAGGACATCGTCCCGCACCAGAAATGAAGGCAGCCCCCCGGGGAATGCGGTGCCATCCAGGGGGACTGTCAGGGTGCGGATCGTGCTCGTCATGATGAGACAACACTACTCCCGACCGCAAAGCCGGCTTCAGGGGGAGGGATCTTAGGGCATCCCGGGAAGGGCCGGGAGTCAAAGGGCCCGTGGTCCGGGGCCTGCCGAACATTTGAGACAATGACATGGTGAACCGAGCATCCTTGGATAAGCGTCCGGACGAAGTAGCCACCATGTTTGACGACGTCGCACCGAAGTACGACGTTGTCAACGATGTCCTGTCCATGGGGCAGACCCGCCGCTGGCGCAAGGTTGTGGTGGAGGCGATGGAAGTGTCCAAGGACCAGCGCGTCCTGGATCTGGCTGCCGGAACCGGCACCTCCAGCGAGCCATATGCCGATGCAGGCATAGATGTTGTGGCATGTGACTTCTCCCTCGGAATGCTCAAGGTGGGCAAGCGCCGCCGCCCGGACATCAACTTCATCGCCGGCGACGCCACCAACCTGCCGTTCGCTGACAACACGTTTGATGCCACCACCATTTCGTTCGGCCTCCGGAACGTGAACGAGCCCAAGAAGGCACTGCAGGAGATGCTCCGGGTCACCAAGCCGGGCGGCCGGCTGGTCATTGCCGAGTTCTCCCAGCCCGTGGTCCCGCTCTGGCGGACCATGTACACCGAATACCTCATGCGCGCTCTTCCGGCCATCGCCGTGAAGGTTGCCTCCAACCCGGACGCCTATGTCTACCTGGCCGAATCCATCCGCGCCTGGCCGGACCAGGACCACCTGGCCGCGTGGCTGCAGGACGCCGGCTGGGAAAACGTCACCTACCGCAACCTCACGGGCGGCATCGTGGCGGTCCACCGCGCCTTCAAGGCAACTGACAAGACGCCTGACGGCGCTGCTGCCGCCATCGCCGCGCACAAGGGCCCGGTGGCCAAGCTCCGCCGCAACATCACCCGCTGACCGTCGTGAAGGTACTGATTGTTGGCGCGGGTCCGGCCGGATCCACCGCTGCGTATTACCTCGCCAAGGCCGGGCTCGAGGTCACGGTCCTGGAAAAGACCAGCTTCCCGCGCGAAAAGGTCTGCGGCGACGGGCTGACCCCGCGTGCCGTCCGGGAGATCCAGAAGCTCGGCCTGCCGCACCCGGAAAACGACGGCTGGCGCCGGAACAAGGGCCTGCGCCTGATCGCCGGAGGCCGGACCATCGAGCTGCCGTGGCCCGAGGTGGCTGACTTCCCCCGGTACGGCCTGATCCGCACCCGGCTGGGCTTCGACGAGGAACTGGCCCGGCACGCCCAGGCCGCGGGGGCCACCATCCTTGAGCGGCACAGTGTCACCGACGCCCTGCATGCGGAGGACGGCCGTGTGACAGGCGTCCGCGCAGCGCTCCTGGACGAGTCCGGACGCAAGACGGGGGAGACGCGCGACTTTCCTGCCGACGTCGTACTCGCCGCGGACGGCAACTCGACGCGCACTGCCGTGTCCCTCGGGATCCAAAAACGTGACGACCGGCCCCTTGGCGTGGCGGTCCGCACCTACTTCACCTCCCCGCGCACGGACGACGCCTGGATGGAAGGCTGGCTGGAGCTTCCCGGCCGCGACGGCAAGCTGCTGCCCGGCTACGGCTGGGTCTTCGGCGTCGGCGACGGCACATCCAACGTGGGCCTGGGCATCCTGAACTCCTCGAAGGAATTCGGCAAGCTCGACTACAAGCAGGTGCTCCGCGAATGGACCGCCGGCATGCCCGGCCACTGGGGCTTCACGCCGGAAAACCAGGTGGGCGAGATCCGCGGCGCCGCCCTGCCCATGGGCTTCAACCGCACCCCGCACTACTCACCCGGCCTACTCCTGCTCGGAGACGCCGGCGGCATGGTGTCCCCGTTCAACGGCGAGGGCATCTCCTACGCGATGGAATCCGCGCGCTTCGCCGCCGAGTTCATCATCGACGCGTCCGCCCGCCTTGCCTCCTCGGGCGGAACATACGACGCCGACGCGCACCTGTCGCGCTACGCGGACTACGTGCGGGGCCAATGGGGCTCCCACTTCACCCTGGGCCGGGTGTTCGCCGCGCTGATCGGGAAGCCGGCCGTCATGAGGCTCGCGCTGCGGACCGGAATGCCCATCCCGGTGCTGATGCGGTTCGTGGTGCGGCTGCTGGCCAACCTGACGGATCCGACCGCAAAGGGCTTCGAGGACAGGGTGATCCGGGTCCTGGAGTCGCTCGTCCCGGCCACAACGAATACATTGACGCCCACCCCGGCAGTCTCCAACCAGCGGTATCCGCAACAAAAAGTTAGGGTTAACCCGTGACCAAACCCGCAGAGCACAGCTGGACCCACGCCGGACACGGCATGACCGACGCTGAACCAAGCCTCAACACCAGCGCCATTGCCACCGGACTCCAGCTCCCCGCGGGATTCGCCGCCATCGCCGAAGATGCAGAACTGGGCCCGGCCATCACCAACAACCTGGCCAAGGTGGAGAAGAAGCTCCGCGAGGCCATTGCCAACTCGGACCCGCTGGCAGACGCAACGTCGCGCCACCTGGTGGAGGCCGGCGGCAAGCGCATCCGGCCGCTGCTCACCCTGCTGTGCGCCCACCTGGGCGATGCCTCCCTGCCTGCAGTGGTGCAGGCCGCCGTCGTGGTGGAATTGACCCACCTGGCAACGCTGTACCACGACGACGTCATGGACTCCGCCCCGTTCCGCCGGGGCGCGCCCACAGCCCACGAAGTCTGGGGCAACTCGGTGGCGGTCCTTACCGGCGACCTGATTTTCGCCCGTGCCTCCATCCTGGTGTCCGAGCTGGGCTCACGTGCACTGGGCATCCAGGCCCGCACCTTCGAGCGGCTCTGCCTCGGACAGCTGCATGAAACCGTGGGCCCGCGGCCGGACGAGGATCCGGTGGAGCACTACCTCTCCGTGATCGCGGACAAGACCGGCTCGCTGGTTGCTGCTTCCGGGCAGCTCGGTGCCATCTTCTCCGGCGCCGACGAGGCTTTTGAGAATGTGCTGGTGGAATACGGCGAGAAGGTGGGTGTGGCCTTCCAGCTCGCCGATGACGTCATCGATGTCACCGGGGTCAAGGTCAAGTCCGGCAAATCGCCCGGAACGGACCTCCGGGAAGGTGTTCCCACCCTGCCCGTGCTGCTCCTGCGGAAGGCTGCCGAGGACGGCGACCAGTCCGCCGTCGAACTGCTCAAGCTGGTGGACGGGGACCTGAGCTCGGACGAGGCGCTGGCCGAGGCCGTTGCCGGGCTGCGCGCGCACCCCGTGACCGCCGAGTCCTGGGTGGTGGCCCGTAGCTGGGCCAACGAGGCGATCGCCGCGCTGGCACCGCTGCCCGAGGGCGTGGTCAAGGAATCGCTGTCCAACTTCGCGCTGGCTGTGGTTGACCGCGCCAGCTAGTTCTCAAAGCAGAAGCCCGGCTCCCCCCAGGCGCCGGGCTTCTGTTGTTTGTGCCGCCGCCAGCCCACAATCCGGCAGCGCCAGTTAAACGGGACAGCCCCGGTCCGCTGCAACTTGCATTGCTTTGAACCGGGACCATCTCTCCGTTCGCATCAGACCCGCCGGAGGCGTTTAGCGGATCCGGAAACAGTCTATGACAGATCTGTCACAAAATGCAAGCGATAATTTACTGCCTGTGTCACAGGGTTTTCGCCTTCTCTTTGGGCCGTAAAGGGGCAACGTCGTCGGTCCGATGACGCAATTGCGTAAGTTATGGGAGCTTCGGGCACAGCCCGCCGCAAACTGACGCGACCCACTGCCATGGGAGCTTCAAAAGTCGCGCAATCCGGTCGCCGAACACTCCGGGTTTGCACATAGCCAAGGCGGCCCCTCTCACCAGGTGCTGTCGAATGCCGACTATGAGGTATGGACGTCACTGATTTCTTGACGCGGCGTGGGGGAGCTGCCCGGGCAGCCCACTTGAAGAAGGCAGGGTTCACACGGACTACCGTTACTCAGGCCCTGGAACTCGGGCTGGTGCATAAGGTCAGGCGTGGCATCTATGCGGTGCCCCCTGACGGCCTCCTCGCCACCGCCATTGCAGCTGGAGGTCGTCTCACCTGTCTTTCCGCAGCGCCGGTCTATAGCCTTTGGACGCTCAACAGCCCCACCTGTGTTCATCTCTGCCGGAGCCACCCGTCCAACACTCCAGGCACCATAGACCATGGCCGTCCCCAGCATCCGAAGCATGCCTGGCTTCCCGTACTTGGATTGGCGGACGTCCTGATTCATGCCCTTCGCTGTCTGCCGGAATTCGAGGCGCTCGTGATGGTGCAGTCGGCTGTAGGCAATGGAAGCATCTCCTTGGATTTCCTTTACGCCAAATGCCACGGCCGCCGCAATGGAAAGGCGCGTTCCGTACTCGATCTGGTCATTCCTCGAGCAGATTCAGTGTTGGAAGTCCTCGCCAATGTGCATTTCGCCCGGGCAGGGCTGAGGGTGAGGAGGCATGTCCTTATTGCGGGCGTCGGGGAGGTGGACTTCCTGGTGGAGGAAGTCATTGTGGTTGAGACCGATGGATCAACGCACTTCGAACCGAAGGCGGTCAAGCGGGATCAGCGCCGCAACAACCGAAGTCTTCTGGGAGGATACCTGGTCCTGCGCTACTACTACGACGATGTTGTGCACACGCCTGAGGCAATGGTCGCCGAGGTGCAGGCGGTGCTGGAACTCTGGCGGCGCGGCGTGTTTACTGCTGGACCTGAGCTATAACTTGACCCAATTGCGTGACTTATAAGCCTTGGCTGAGCTGAATTCCCGCTATTCCGGCACTTTCCAAGGGACCGGAAGCCTAAAGTAACGCATTCCGGTCGCGGAGAAGAGCCAGGGCCGTTAGTCCTCGTGCTCGTCGTCCTCGAAGGCCCAGTCGAACATGTCGAACACGAACTCGGAGAAGGTGCCCTCTTCGGACTTCCACTGGCCGCGGGCGTTGTTGCGGCGGTACACGATGGGGTCCGGGACGGTGAGGTCGCCCACGCGGAAGCCCCAGGTGTACTCCTCATCCTCGTCCTCGAGGAACATGAGGAAACCCTCGTCGTCCACCTCGAGCTCGTCCGGGTCCCAGAAGTAGTGGTAGGCCTCCATGAGGTCCTCGCAGCCGCCCAACGCCAGGTAGAACTCGCGCAGAACCAGCGGAATCTGGAACTGGTGCTCGGCCAGGGCCTTGTCCAGCTCCTCCTCGGACAGCCCGTCCGCTTCCTGCCATTCATCCTCGAGATACTTCGGAACAAGCGCGCGGAACTTCTCGAGGAACATGTCAGTCATGCTCATATCCTAGCTAATCGCCGCCCCGCGATTCGCCGCCGGTGGAGCCGTTGCGCTGCCACCCCCGCACAGCCAGCGGAACGTACCAGTAGCGGCGCCATGCAATGACCCGGAAGGCAAAAACCACGGCCGCCACAAAGAATGCGGTCACGGTATTGAATAGGCCGGACACCCACAGCAGGGAAGTCAGCGCCGCTCCGCTGAATGCCGGCAACGCGTACAGCTCCCGGGCGTTGAACAGCTGCGGAACCTCATTGGCGGTGATGTCGCGCAGCAGCCCGCCGCCCACCGCGGTGGCCACGCCCAGCAGGACGGCCGCGTACGGGTTCATGCCGAACGTGAGTGCCTTCAGGGTTCCGGTGATGCAGAACAAAGCCAGCCCGCCGGCGTCGAACAGGACCAGCAGTGAGGTGAAGCGCTGGACGCTGGAAAAGAGGAAGTACACCAGGACTGTGGCCAGCAGCGGCGGCACCAGGTAGGCGGGGTTGGTGAATGCGGCCGGCACAGTGTTGAGGATGATGTCGCGGATAACGCCGCCGCCCAGGGCCACGAGCGAGGCCAGGAGGAGCGAGCCCAGGATGTCGAACCGCTTCCGCGCCGCCAGCAGGGACCCCGAGACCGCGAAGAAAAAGACACCGGCCAGGTCCAGCCAAACCAGGGCGGTGTCAAAAGCGAATGTCATGGAGCGTCCCGGCAATTCAAAGTGGTTCGGACAGGGCGGCTCCAACGTTACGCTAGCCCCTATGAACAGCCCCATCATGATCGCCTGCGCCCATGGGACGTCCAACGCACAAGGAGCGGCGGAGGTCAACGCGCTGCGTGCCGCCATCGCTGAACTCCGCCCCGGTCTGGACGTTCGGGAAGCATACGTGGACGTCCAGCAGCCCGATCTGGTGGATGTGGTGGCGGGACTCCCGGCGGGGGAGTCCGCCGTCGTGGTGCCGTTGCTGCTGAGCGTGGGCTACCACGTGAAGGTGGACATTGCGCGGGCTGTGAAGAGCCGGCCGGGAAGTGCCGCCGCCGCACCCCTGGGCCCGGATCCGCGCCTCGCGGCGCTGCTTGACCAGCGGCTGCGCGAAGCCGGCGTGACAGACAACGACGTGGTGGTGCTCGCCGCCGCCGGCTCGTCCAACCCGAACGCGGCCAAGAGCGTAGAGGAGCTGCTGGGGCAGTTGCGGCAGCTTCGGTCCAACCGGATGGTGGCCGCCTACGGCGCCTCTGCCAAGCCGTCCGTGCCCGACGCCGTCGCAATGCTTCGCGAGGAGCTGGCAGGAGGTGCCGGGGCGGGGGAGTCTGCGGGAGGTGTCGACGTCGGCGGGCGGGTGGTGATTGCCTCCTACCTCCTGGCGCCGGGCTACTTCCACGACCAGCTGGCCAAAGCCGGGGCCGACCTGGTGACCGAGCCGCTGCTGCCGTCCCCCGTGCTCGCCGAAATCGCCTTGGAGCGGTACGACGCCGCCGTCGCGAAGGCCCGAAATTCAGCCGCCGCTGCACCCGCCGGCGCGCCCGCCGAGGTGCCCTCGGACCCCGGGCCAACAGCGGAATCCGATGCACAGCAGGATGGCTTCTTCAAGGCAGTCCGGCGTTTCGTGACGAAATATTTCCCTAGGTGACTTAGCGTTTCCGGGCCTTTGTGACGCCATTCCGGGGGGACCTACAGTCGATGCATGACTGATACAGCTCTAGCCGGAGCGTCCGCGGACTCCGCTTCCACCAAGCGCCCCGCCCGCGCGTCCCGTCCCGCTGCAAAGCCGCACGGGCAGTGGAAAGTTGACGGCAAAACGCCCCTGAACGCCAACGAAACCTGGAAACAGGAAGACGACGGCCTCAACGTGCGCGAGCGTATCGAAACCATCTACGCCAAGGAAGGCTTCGACGCCATCCCCGGCCAGGACCTGCACGGCCGCTTCCGCTGGTGGGGCCTCTACACCCAGCGCAAGCCCGGGATCGACGGCGGCAAGACCGCAACCCTTGAACCGCACGAGCTCGAAGACAAGTACTTCATGCTCCGCGTGAGGATCGACGGCGGCGCGCTCACCACCGAGCAGCTGCGCGTCATCGGCCAGATCTCCGTGGACTTTGCCCGCGATTCGGCCGACCTCACCGACCGCCAGAACATCCAGCTGCACTGGATCCGCGTGGAGGACATCCCCGAGATCTGGAACCGGCTGGAGGCTGTGGGCCTGTCCACCACCGAGGCCTGCGGCGACGTGCCCCGCGTCATCCTGGGTTCGCCCGTGGCCGGCATCGCCAAAGATGAAATCATCGACCCCACCCCGCTCATCGAGGAGCTGGGGGAGCGGTTCATCGGCAACCCGCTGCTGTCCAACCTGCCGCGCAAGTACAAGTCCGCCATCACAGGCCACCCCAGCCAGGACGTGGTCCACGAGATCAACGACTTCGCGCTGGTGGGCGTCCGCCACCCGGAACTGGGCGTCGGCTACGACCTCTGGGCCGGCGGCGCGCTGTCCACCAACCCGATGCTCGGCAAGCGCCTGGGCGCGTTCGTGAAGCCCGAGCAGGCCGCAGACGTGTGGCTCGGCGTCACCAGCATCTTCCGCGACTACGGCTACCGGCGCATGCGCACCAAGGCCCGCCTGAAGTTCCTGATGGCCGACTGGGGTCCGGAGAAGTTCCGCCAGATCCTGGAGGACGAATACCTCGGCTACAAACTGGCCGACGGTCCGGCCGCGCCCAAGCCCACCACGCCCGGCGACCATGTTGGCGTGCACGAGCAGAAGGACGGCAAGTTCTTCATCGGCGCCACCCCCGTGGCCGGCCGCCTGTCCGGCGCTGCGCTGGCCAAGCTGGCGGACACCCTGGAGGCCCGCGGGTCCTACCGGCTGCGCACCACCCCGCACCAGAAGCTCGTTGTCCTGGATGTCGAGAAGGACCACGTGGAGCCGCTGGTGGCCGAGCTGGACGCCCTGGGCCTGTCTGCCCGCCCGTCCGTGTTCCGCCGTGGCACCATCGCCTGCACCGGCATCGAGTACTGCAAGCTGGCCATCGTGGAGACCAAGCACACCGCCGCCACCGCGGTCGCCGAGCTGGAGCGCCGCCTGGCGGACCTCGCCGAGTCCGGTGAACTGCCGCAGGCGCTGTCCCTGCACATCAACGGCTGCCCCAACTCCTGCGCGCGCATCCAGACGGCGGACATCGGCCTCAAGGGCATGATGCTTCCCACGCCCGACGGCGATCCCTCCCCGGGCTTCCAGGTCCACCTGGGCGGCGGGTTGGCCAACAACACCCGCGAGGAAGCCGGCCTGGGCCGGACCGTCCGCGGCCTGAAGGTGTACGTCGATGACCTGCCCGACTACGTGGAGCGCGTTGTCCGTACGTTCGTGGCCCAGCGCTCCGAAGGCCAGACCTTCGCAGAGTGGGCCCACGCGGCAGACGAGGAGGCACTCCAGTGAATCCCCAGCCACTCCCCAACCTCGCAAGCTCGGCCGGGGGCCCCGGTGGCCGCGGCCCCTCATTTGGTGGAGATCCGGTGGCTGCGCCGGCAGAGGCCTCCGCCGAGGTGGACGCCACCGTGGCGGCAGCAGCCCCCAAGCTTCGTTCCAAGGAAGAGCTGAAGGCCCTCGCCGAAGCTGGTGCCGCCGAACTTGGCTGGGATGCCCCCGCCCGCGATGTCATCGCCTGGGTTGAGCGCAACTTTGACCTGCCTGCGGTCGCCGTCGCCTGCTCCATGGCCGACGCCGTCCTGCCTGCCCTGGTCGCGGACCAGATGCCCGGCGTCGACGTCCTGTTCCTGGAGACCGGCTACCACTTCCCGGAAACCTACGCCACGCGTGACGAGGTGGCAGCGAACCTCCGCGTCAACGTGGTGGACGTGCTCCCGGAGAACACGGTGGAGCAGCAGGACCGGCTCCTGGGCAAGGACCTGTTCGCCCGTGACGCCGCCCAGTGCTGCGCCCTCCGCAAGGTGGCGCCGCTGCAGCGCACCCTGGCCGGCTACGAACTGTGGTTTACCGGTGTCCGCCGCGACGAAGCCCCCACCCGGACCAACACGCCGCTGGTGGGCTGGGACGACAAGAACGGCCTGGTCAAGGTCAACCCGATGGCCGCGTGGACGTTCGACCAGCTGGTCCAGTACTCCGACGACAACCTCCTGCCCGTCAACCCGCTCCTGTCCCAGGGCTACCCGTCCATCGGATGCCAGCCCTGCACCCGCAAGGTGGCTCCCGGCGAGGACCCCCGCGCCGGCCGCTGGGCAGGAACCAACAAGACAGAATGCGGACTACACGTATGAGCACTTCACTGACCGAGGAGACCACCCAGGTGACTGACGCCGCCGTTTCCACGCGCCTCTCCAGCCTGGACACCCTCGAATCCGAGGCCATCCACATCATCCGCGAGGTTGTGGCCGAGTTCGAGAAGCCCGCCCTGCTGTTCTCCGGCGGCAAGGACTCCGTGGTGATGCTGCACCTGGCCACCAAGGCCTTCTGGCCGGGCAAGGTCCCGTTCCCCGTGCTGCACGTGGACACCGGCCACAACTTCCCCGAGGTCATCGATTTCCGCGACCGGACCGTTGAGCGCCTGGGTTTGAAGCTCGTGGTGGGCTCCGTGCAGGAGTTCATCGACCGCGGCGAACTGGCAGAGCGTGCCGACGGCACCCGCAACCCGCTGCAGACCGTCCCGCTGCTGGACGCCATCCAGCAGAACAAGTTCGATGCCGTGTTCGGCGGCGGCCGCCGTGACGAGGACAAGGCCCGCGCCAAGGAGCGCATCCTCAGCCTCCGTGACGAGTTCGGCCAGTGGGACCCCCGTAACCAGCGCCCCGAGCTGTGGAACCTGTACAACGGCCGCCACACCGTGGGCCAGCACGTCCGTGCGTTCCCCATCAGCAACTGGACCGAACTGGACATCTGGCGCTACATCGAGCGCGAAAACATCGAGCTTCCCGGCCTGTACTACGCCCACGAGCGCGAGGTCTTCGCCCGCGACGGCATGTGGCGCGCAGTGGGCGAGGTCTCCCAGCCGCTGCCGCACGAGGAAGTCATCACCAAGACCGTCCGTTACCGCACGGTGGGCGACATGTCCTGCACCGGCGCCGTCGAGTCCAACGCCTTTACCGTGGCCGACGTCGTGGTTGAAGTCGCCGCCTCCACCCTGACCGAACGTGGCGCCACCCGCGCAGATGACCGCATCTCCGAGGCTGCCATGGAAGACCGCAAGAAGGACGGGTACTTCTAATGAGCACCGATATTTTGGCTGCCGACCTCGAGACGGCCCTGCCCACAACCCTGTTCCGCTTTGCCACCGCGGGATCGGTCGACGACGGCAAGTCCACTTTGGTGGGCCGCCTCCTGCACGATTCCAAGGCCATCCTGGCTGACCAGCTCGACGCCGTTGCCCGCACCTCCGCGGACCGGGGCTTTGGCGGGGACAAGGGCGGCATCGACCTGGCCCTGCTGACCGACGGCCTGCGTGCCGAGCGCGAGCAGGGCATCACCATCGATGTGGCCTACCGCTACTTCGCCACCGACCGCCGCAGCTTCATCCTGGCCGACTGCCCCGGGCACGTGCAGTACACCAAGAACACGGTGACCGGCGCGTCCACGGCTGATGCCGTCGTCGTGCTCATCGACGCACGCAAGGGCGTCCTTGAGCAGACCCGCCGGCACCTGTCTGTGCTGCAGCTGCTGCGCGTGGCGCACGTGATCGTGGCCGTGAACAAAATTGACCTGGTGGACTTCAGCGAGTCCGTGTTCCGTGACATCGAGGCGGACGTGCAGCAGGTTGGCCGCGAACTGGGCCTGGGCTCCGACGGAATCAGCGACCTGCTGGTCATCCCCGTGTCCGCCCTCGACGGCGACAACGTGGTGGACCGCTCCGAGCGCACCCCCTGGTACACCGGCCCGGCGCTGCTGGAGGTCCTGGAGACTATGCCTGCCGCGGACGAACTCGAAAGCCACCTGGAGAGCTTCCGCTTCCCGGTGCAGCTGGTCATCCGGCCGCAGGGTGCCCTGGCTCCCGACGCCGTTGCCGCCGGCCTGGACGTGGAGGCCTACCGCGACTACCGCGCGTACGCCGGCCAGATCACCGAGGGCTCGGTCAAGGTGGGGGACAAGGTCTCCGTCCTGACCCCCGGCCAGGACCCGCGCACCACCACCGTGGCGGGCATCGACTTCGCCGGCGCCTCCCTGGAGGAAGCCGCCGCCCCGCAGTCCGTCGCCATCCGCCTGGCCGAGGAGTTCGACGTCGCCCGCGGTGACACCATCGCTGCTGCCGGCACCGTCCGCGAAGCTTCCGCAGACCTGTACGCAGCACTGTGCTGGCTGTCCCCGAAGCCGTTGCGCGAAGGCCAGAAGGTCCTGGTCAAGCACGGCACACGCACCGTGCAGGCCCTGGTCCGCAGTGTCTCCGGCAAGCTGGACCTGGCCTCCTTCAAGCTGGAGCCGGCCTCAAGCCTGGAACTCAACGACATCGGACACGCGCAGCTCCGGCTCGCCGCGCCGTTGCCGCTTGAGAACTACCTGCACCACCGCCGCACCGGCGCGTTCCTGGTGATTGACCCGCTGGACGGCAACACGCTGGCCGCCGGCCTGGTCAAGGACCACCCGGGCGACCACGAGGACGAGCGCTACAGCATCTAGCTTCCGCCTTCGAAACCGCGGCTTGTTCGCAAATCCGAACCTTCAAGGGACGGAGATGCGAACAAGCCGCGGTTTTGTCGTCCTGTATTCCGGGTAGGAGGCGGAGCATGGAAACCATCAGCCCGAAGCTTCTGAACTGGGCCTCGATCCTGGACAGCCAAACCCGCGAGCAGGCCGTGAAGACAGCCAGCCTGCCGTTCATCTACCCCCATCTGGCGCTGATGCCCGACGCGCACCTGGGCAAGGGCGCCACGGTCGGTTCGGTCATTCCCACACTGCGCGCCATCATCCCGGCCGCGGTAGGGGTGGACATCGGCTGCGGCATGATTGCCGTCCGCACCCAGTACTCGGTCAAGGACCTTCCAAAGGACCTCAAGCGGATTCGGGAGGACATCGAGCGCGTCATTCCGCTCTCCGCCGGGCACAACAACAAGAAGGTCCTGCCCACCGCGGAACCCCGGATCGCGGAGCTGAAGGCACTGGCAGCGAAGGCCGGCTTCAGCCCCGCGCAGTACGTGGACAAGTGGGACCTGCAGCTGGGCTCCCTGGGCTCCGGCAACCACTTCATCGAGATCTGTGCCGATGAGAACCAGGCCGTCTGGCTGTTCCTGCACTCCGGTTCCCGGGGAATCGGCAACAAGATCGCCCAGCACCACATCGGCGTGGCGCAGCATGTCAGCCGGAAGAACCAGGTCTACCTGCCGGACCCGGACCTCGCGTACCTGGACGAGGGCACGCCGCAGTTCGAGAGATACATTGCCGAGCTGCGCTGGGCCCAGCACTTCGCGCTGCTGAACCGCGAGGAAATGATGGACCGCGTCAGTGCCCAGTTCGGCCGCTGGGTGGGCGGCCGGGTGCAGGAGCGCGAGCGGATCAACTGCCACCACAACTTCACCCAGCGGGAGACCCACTACGGCAAGCCAGTCTGGGTCTCCCGCAAAGGCGCCATCAAAGCCGAGGCCGGCGATCCCGGGCTCATCCCCGGATCCATGGGCACGGCGTCGTACGTGGTGGAGGGCCTGGGCAACCCGGCGTCGCTGAACTCTTCCCCGCACGGCGCAGGCCGGGAGTACTCGCGCAACGCCGCCCGCAAGGCATTCAGCCTGGCGGAACTCAAGCGGGCCATGCGCGGCATCGAATTCCGCGCGTCGGAGGCATTCATCGACGAAATCCCCGCCGCATACAAGCCGATCGACCAGGTGATGCAGGACGCCGCGGACCTCGTGACCGTGCGGCACAAGCTGCGGCAGCTGGTCAACGTGAAGGGCAACTGAACCGCGCAATCCCGGTGCCACCGCGTCCGAATGTGACGCTAGATGAACGTGCGTGACCCCCCGTTTAGGCTTCATTGAACGCGAATATGTCACTCCCTATGGTGAAACAATGACTAGTTCCAAGCCCGGGATGACCCGCATCGTGGCAGGCGAAAGCGCGGTACCCAAGCGCAAGCGTGCCATCGAGGCCGTCCTGGCCATCGGACTGGTCCTGCTCATCGCCGTCGGTGCGGTGGTCGCGTCCACCGTCTCGCGCAACTCTGAGGCGCAGGCCGTCGCCCCCACCCCCGCCGCCGAGCTGAAGCTCGGTTACTTCGGCAACGTCACGCACGCCCCGGCGCTGGTGGGGATCAAGGAAGGCCTCCTGGCCGAATCGCTGGGCAGCACCAGCCTCAGCACCGAGACCTTCAACGCGGGCCCGGCAGCCATCGAGGCATTGAACGCCGGCGCCATCGACGCCGCCTACATTGGACCCAACCCCGCCATCAACTCCTTCGTCAAGAGCCAGGGCGAATCCGTCCGGGTCATCGCCGGCGCTGCGGCAGGCGGTGCCCAGCTGGTGGTCAAGCCGGAGATCAACTCCGCTGCCGACCTTAAGGGCAAGACCATCGCGTCCCCGCAGCTTGGCGGTACCCAGGACGTGGCCCTCCGCGCCTGGCTCGCCCACCAGGGCTACAAGACCAACGTGGACGGCAGTGGCGACGTGGCCATCAACCCGACCGAAAACGCCCAGACGCTCAAGCTGTTCCAGGACGGAAAGCTCGACGGCGCATGGTTGCCTGAGCCGTGGGCGTCACGCCTGGTGCTTCAGGCCGGAGCCAAGGTGCTTGTTGACGAGAAGGACCTGTGGGACGGCACCGGGACCGGCAAGCCGGGCGAGTTCCCCACCACCATCCTGATCGTGAACCAGAAGTTCGCGGCCGACCACCCGGACACCGTGAAGGCCCTCCTCGCCGGCCACGCGAAGTCGGTGGCGTGGCTGAACGAGGCCCCCGCGGACCGGAAAACAGCGGTCATCAACTCAGCCCTGCAGGAATCCGCCGGCGCCGCACTGGCCGACGACGTCCTGGCCCGGTCCCTGGCCAACATCACCTTCACCCTCGACCCGCTGGCAGGTGCCTACCCCCGGCTCCTGCAGGACGGCGTCGAGGCCGGCACCACAAAGCAGGCCGACATCAGCGGGCTCTTCGACCTCCGGGCACTCAACGAAGTCGCCGGCACCAGCAAGATTTCAGCAGCCGGCCTCGGCCAGGACTGACCAACCCACTACCTAAGGACGGCACCATGCCAGTCGTACTGGAACACCTGGGCAAGCGCTTCGGCGACGGCGCCCCGGTACTGGACGACGTCAACGCCAACATCGAAAAGGGCGAGTTCGTTGCCCTCCTCGGTGCCTCCGGCTGCGGCAAGTCCACCCTGCTGAATATCATCGCGGGGCTGGAGGCGCCGTCGTCGGGCGCCCTGGAAGTACCCAGCGACGGTGCAGCCTTCATGTTCCAGGACGCAGCACTCTTCCCCTGGCTCACGGCCCGCGAAAACATTGAGCTGGCGCTGAAGCTGCGCGGCGTGGGCAAGGCGGAGCGGCGCGTCAAGGCCCAGGAGCTCCTGGAACTGGTGCACCTCGGTACCGCCGGCGACAAGCGTCCGCACGAGCTGTCCGGCGGCATGCGCCAGCGCGTGTCCCTGGCCCGATCGCTCGCCCAGGACCGGCAGCTGCTGCTCATGGATGAGCCGTTCGCCGCCCTCGATGCGATCACCCGCGACCTCCTTCACGACGAGCTGGAGCGCATCTGGAAGGAAACCGGGCGCACGATTGTCTTCGTCACCCACAACGTCCGTGAAGCCGTGCGGCTGGGCCAGCGCGTACTGCTGCTGTCCTCCCGCCCCGGCCGCGTGGTCCAGGAGTGGGCCGTCACTGAGGAACACCGAACCGACGCCGGGCTCGCCGGCCAGCTGACCGGGGTCATCACTGCCCGGCTGCGGGAGGAGATTCGCCGCCATGCCAAGTAACCCCACGCCCCTCGAGGACAGGACCCCGGTGGTCGGGCCTCTCGAAACCAGGGCGGCAACCGGCGCTGCACCAGCCCCTCATGTGCATGCCGCTTTGACGCGGACTTCGACGGGGAACGAGGACCTCCGGGAGCTTGAGTCCGGGCTGGACTCGCTGCAGTCCGACGCCGAGCGCAAACACCGGATCGACTGGAGCCGGATCCTGCTGCCCATCGCCGCCCTGGTGGTCCTGGTGCTCATCTGGCAGTTCTACGTCTCGCTTGGGGTCAAGCGCCGCGACCTGGTGCCCGGGCCGCTGGACGTTGTGGCCCAGATGGGCCTTCTCTGGAATGAAGGCAAGCTGCAGGAAGCCATGTGGACCTCGCTGCAGCGCGGCGTGGTGGGTTTCATCATCTCCGTCGCCATCGCCACACCGGTGGGCCTGCTGCTCGCCCAGGTGGCACCACTGCGCCGGGCTTTCGGCCCCCTGATCTCCGGCCTGCAGGTGCTGCCGTCCGTCGCCTGGGTGCCTGCCGCCATCATCTGGTTCGGCCTGACGGACGCCACCGTCTACTTCGTGGTATTCATGGGCGCCATCCCGTCCATCATCAACGGACTCATCTCCGGGGTGGACCAGATCCCGCCGCAGTACCGCCGCGTCGGCACCGTCCTGGGAGCGTCACGGCTGCAGATGGCACTTCAGGTCATCCTCCCGGCCGCCCTTCCGGGATACCTCGGCGGACTGAAACAGGGCTGGGCCTTCTCCTGGCGCTCACTCATGGCCGCCGAAATCATCGCCGTGGGCGGCACCATCGGCTTCGGCCTGGGCTCGCTGCTGGACCAGGGCCGCATCCTGTCGGACATGTCTGTAGTGATGTCGGCCATCCTGCTGATCCTGGCCGTCGGCATCCTCATCGAACTGCTGGTGTTCGCCCCCATCGAGAAGAAGCTCCTGCGCAGCCGCGGCCTCCTCGCCGGCAGCACACGCTAGCCCCTACCCACCTTCTGCAGAGCCCGACGGCGACCTCCCGCCGTCGGGCTTTGCTGTGCTTCCCTTCCCGACAGGTATACCTTGTTCCTTACCGGACCGCTCCGGCCGGAGGCGCTCAGCGTGAGGCGGATACATGGAACACGGACTGGAACCGGGTCAAGGAATACTGGCGGGCATCGGTTCCACCCCGCTGATCGAACTGCGGAAAGTGGTGCCGCCGGGGTCAGCGCGTGTGCTCGCAAAACTGGAGTATGCGAACCCCACCGGGAGCATGAAGGACCGAATGGCTGTGGCTGCGATCAGCGCCGCCGAAGCCCGGGGCGACATCAGCCCGGGCGATACGGTTGTTGAGTACACCGCCGGAACAACAGGCATCTCGCTCGCCTTGGCCTGTGCGGCCAAGGGCTACCGGCTGCATGTCGTTTTCTCAGACGCTTTCAGCGACGAGAAACGCCGCACCATGGAGGCCCTGGGGGCAACGGTTGAGGACGTACCAAGTGACCAGGGCCGCATCACCGAATCCTTGATCAGGGCCATGATCGCCCGCGCAGGCGAGCTGAGCGCGCAGCCGGGCTACTGGGCCTGCGACCAGCTCAACAACCACGACGCCGTGACCGGATATCTGGCCTTGGGCGAGGAAATCTGGCAGCAATCGCACGGTCTCGTGGATGCCTTAGTACAGTCTGTCGGAACTGCCCACTCCATACACGGCGCTGCGCGCGCCCTGCGCCGCCACCTGCCAACGCTTAGGGTCGTGGCCGTCGAGCCGGCTGAGTCGTCCGTACTTTCCGGAGGCCCTACCGGCTCCCACCGGATTGAAGGAATCGGAATCGGCTTCCTGCCGCCGCTGTGGGAACCCGAGGAGGTGGACTCCATAGAGCCGGTCAATTCCGAGGATGCGATGGCGATGAGCCGCCGCCTTGCGCGGGAGGAAGGCATCTTCGCCGGTACCTCCTCGGGAGGAAATGTTGTTGCCGCGCTGCGCGTCGCCGAACAGCTTGGCCCGGACGCAACTGTGGTCACCATCATGGTTGACTCCGGGTTCCGGTATCTCAGCACTGGGCTGTACGGATAGAAGCGCGGCGCCGGTACCTGCAGCGGCTGATCCGGGAGCGCGGCCGATTCCTCACTACGGTCAGCAGCCGAAACGGGGGACTATGACACGGACGCACCGGCTTTCATGGCGAGCACTGCCGCATTCCGAGCCAAAGTGCCCCGCTATGGAGCACGACGGCGGCCCGCCGGGTTTGTGACGCAGCGTTACCTTGCGTGAACTGGTGTTGCTCGGCCTTTGTGGGCGATTGGGACGCGGCCCTACCGTTGATTCATGGCAATTCAGGATATCTACCCCACGGCGCTGCGGCTCCTCGGCCGTCCCGTGTTGGTGGTGGGCGGCGGCCCGGTGGCTGCCCGCCGCGCCAAGGGCCTGCTCGACGCCGGTGCCGTGGTCACCGTGGTGGCTCCCGTTGCCTCTCCCGCGCTCCAGGACATGGCCGACGCCGGCCTGCTCACCTGGGCAGCGCGCCCCTATGACTCCAAAGACGTCGACGGCGTCTGGTTCGTCCAGACGGCCACCGGCGATGCCGCCGTGGACGCCTTGGTATCGGCCGACGCCGAGGCGCAGCGCATCTGGTGCGTCAACGCCTCCGATCACGAAGCCTCCGCGGCCTGGACGCCCGCCGTCGCCGAGGTGGATGACGTCAAGATCGCCGTGAACGCCGGGGGAGACCCGCGCCGCGCCATGGCCGTCCGTGATGCCGTGGCCACCGCCCTGGAAACCGGTGACCTTCCGCTGCGCCGCCGGCGTCCTGCGGCCACC
>NZ_JBNHFD010000028.1:0-39528 GCF_059089865.1 Arthrobacter sp. Y3221157 | reverse complement strand
GCCAGACGCTCGTCCTGACCGGCCCGCCGGTGGCAGCCCCGGCGGCCGCGGCACCCGAGGCCGTCCCCGCCGCGGCGCCGGTTCCGGCTCCGGCTCCTGCACCTGCTCCTGCACCTGCTGCGGCGCCCGCTCCGGCCTTTGTTCCCGCAGCACCTCCAGTCCGGACCATCTATGTGGCCGGCGCCGGTGGCCAGGCAATGGTGGACGCCTGTATCGGCCCCATCCACTACACCCCCGGCGATGCGTACTCACTCTTCATCACCGAGCATGACTACTGCGGCGGCTGGGCACGTTTCTCCGGGATCGGAGTAGGCGAAACCGTGAGCATCCCCGGCTACGGCACCTACACCGTGACGGCCAGGGGCCAGGTCCCCAACCCGGGCACCACCAACGACGTGCTGAACGTCTTCGGCGGCTTCCCCCGGGCCATCCTGCAGACCTGCATCCCGGGCACCAGCCAGATGCTCCTGATCGCGCTGAACTGACCTTTTCAAAAGTTTGTCCGCGGGTCCGAACCCTCAAGGGCTGGATCCGCGGACAAGGGGCATCTTGCTGCCGCGTTGGCGCTACACGTGGTGCCGCTCCGAAATGTGCTCCACCAGTTCGCCAACCCGCTGTTCGGAGTAGTTGCGGGCGATGTCGCCCTGGCTGATGATGCCGACCATCCTGTGGTCGGAGATCACCGGGAGACGCCGAACCTGGTGCCGTTCCATCATGTCGATGGCTTCGTCCACATTGGCGTCGGCATCTACCCAGTAGGGCGTTCCGGTTTCCAGTTCGCGGGCCATCATGTCGGCCGGGTTGCGTCCGGCGGCGACGCACTTGAGCACAATGTCGCGGTCGGTGATCATGCCCTTCAACCTGCCGTCATCACCGCAAATCGGCAGCGAGCCGCAGTCAAGGTCCATCATCATCCGGGCTGCGTCCACCAGGGTCTGGTTTTCGGTAATACATCGTGCATCCGTGGTCATGAATTCACGTACAGCACTCATTGAATCCTCCTTCATCGATGGATTTATCGACGCAAGGCATCGGGGCACCAGCGCCGATATCGCCAGCCTACGCCGGGCCGGTGCAGGTGTCGATGGCGGATTTTGTCTCTACGGAGCTGCCTGGTTGTCCCCCGCGGACGGACTACTCCCCTCACCGTTTCAGGGGGAATTGACTATGGTGCGGGGACCTTTCGCGGGCACGAGAAAGCCTCCGGAACCGTATGGTTCCGGAGGCTTTTCCTATGCCGCTAAAGCTCCCTTGGCGGTTGGTCGGACACCCCCGTCCTGGTTACTTGAACGTGAGCACCAGCTTCGGCGCGTATACGCCGTCAGACGCTTCCTTGGAGTGGAGGTCCAGGCCGTCACTGCTGCTGGAATCCAGACCGAGAGACAGCAACTGGCCAGGTTCACCAGCGAGGGTGCTCGGGTCTAGATTGATGCTGCGGTCGGTGTTAATGGCTGTCGACCCGAAACTGCCGAGGATGGAGCCGAGACCGGGGCTGTTACTGTACGTGATCCCTGTCTCGGTCCAATTGTCGTCAGCCACCAGTTTGATGTTTTGCGTACCTGTTGATCCGCTTCCGGAACTGCGGAGCAGCAATGTCGCACTTCCGATCGATCTGCCTGTAAACGGCGTCAGGTCGAACTTTAGATACGCGGTCGTACGCGGACTGGCGTCTACGGCCAGCAGGGGACTCGTACCAAAGTTCGTACCCGCCGAGGTCCCATCCAATACGTAGCTATCGGCGATAGTGGTGAGCGTGACGGATGTGCCCGCGGGAGCCGTCGTGAAACTCCAGGAATGGTCCGCGGCCAATGCGTTACCGGCAAGGTCCTTCACACCACTGGCGCCACCCTTGACGGTCGCCGTGTAGGACGTACCGGCCGCCAAGTCGGCACCAGGGTCCAACTTAGCAATTTTGGTTGCGCTGTCATACGTCACAGGGGCTGAAACAGGCGTAGCCGCTCCTTGTTGAGTGAGCGTGAATGTGCCGGTCGTGACCGTGGACGAATTCATCGCTTCCGAGAACGTCGCCGTCACATTTGTCGTTGCTGCGATATTGGTTGCTTTGTCAGCCGGAGACGTAGCTGTCACCGTGGGAGCTGTATTGTCAGCAGTGCCCGCGGGCGCCGTGGTGAAGGTCCACGTCTTGTCCGTACTTAACGGATTACCGGCCGGGTCTTTCACTCCGCTGGTGCCGCCCTTGATCGTGGCCGTGTAGGACGTACCGGCCGCCAGGTCCGCGGTGGGGTTCAAGGTCGCAACCCTGGTCGCGCTGTCATAGGAAACACCCGCTGGGACCGTTGTGGTTGCCCCTTGGGCCGTCAGTGTGAAGGTGCTCGACGTAATTGTCGTTGCGTTCATCGACTCAGAGAACGTGCCCGTCACATTCGCCGTTGTTGCCACACCGGTCGCACCGGCAGCCGGAGAAGTAGTCGTCACAGTCGGAGGGGTCGTGTCGGTGGTCCCGCCACTGCCGCTGCCGCCCTCGTAGAAGTGCCAGTACCGGTTCGTAGCGTTCACGTCCGCGAGCAGCAGGACACCACTGTTGGGCGTTCGCGGCGAATTGAGGTTCTGCTTGGTGGATGTGACGTTATGGACATACTGGTCTGCGTCCACAATACGTGGGACCTTCTGCGCGGTCGCAAGTTTGCTGGGCTCGTTCAACGCAGCAGACTTCTCGTAGATCGCCCCGCCCGAGGTGGTGCAAACACCGGCATTTGTCGTTCCACTAGGCTTCGGGTAGGTGGCGAACGTACGCAGTTTCTGGGCGGCTTCGTCGATCAGGACGATGACACGGTTCGGGCACTCCGCCACGGTAGCGATTGTGTGGGCCGTCCACGCGGAGGTTGCATTATCCAAGGCCAAAAGCTGGATCAACGGTTGGGACGCAGACGTGAACGACGTCTTGATCGCCGCGAAGACCTTGCCAGACGACGCGTCCAGCCACTTCAGGTTCATGTGGTCATCACCGCTACGTGCGCCTTTAACTGCCGGCACCGGAGTGGACCAATCTGTCTTCGCTGCTCCATCGGCATGAACGCTCCAGTACATACCATCGGTGGCGTCACCGACCTGCCGACTCCACATCACTCCGATTTTGTTTTCGCCGAAGGCAATCACCGACGAGGTGTCGTCGATAGACACGTTGCTTAGCGACGCAGGATGAGGGAAAGGCGTTCCCCACGTCTTGCCGTCCGTGTCAGTGACGTTCAGGTAGATCCGGTTGCCTTGCTGCCAGGTGGCCCAGAGCCGGCCAGACGGCTCTTTGTCGATGACCAGGGCCTCGACGCGGTAGTTGTTGATCTGTGACGAACCCAACAGCGAATACGTCTTCAAACTCGAGTTGTAGCTGTAGCGCCGCAACGTCGTTGGGAAGTTCGGCTCAGCCGCCACCCCATCATTGACGAACCGGTAGCTCGCCACGTACAGCGTGGTTCCGTCCCACAGCACATCGTGGTGGGTGCTCGGACGCGGATCCGTGGTCACGTTCTTACTGGTCCATTGGTTAGTGGAGGCGTTGAACTGGAAGATCTCGAAGTCTTGGCTGGCAGTGTCCCAGAGGTTCCCCCACCAGATCCCGTCGTGGAACCATAAGTTGCTCGTTGACCGCTTGGTCCCCGTCGGAGTTCCCGTCCCCGAATGGGAGGGGCCTTCCACTCCCACATCACCTGTCGCCGCCGATGCCGGAACCGGCACCACCAGGGCAGCAACGGCGAGCAGCAGGGCTGTCAGCAATCCGTGGAGCCTCAAAGCTCGAAACCTGTCTGGACGGAGAATTGTTCTGCGTCGATTATCCTGCCTTGCACCGGCTTGCTTGGTCCTGCGGCCATCATCGAAGCCGCTTAGGGAAAAGGACGGAGGGTACATCATGATTGCTCCCCGGAATAGCACAATAATCCTCAAGTTTCGTCCAGTCTCAGTCGCTTGGAATTGGAAAGCAATCCCTAACCGCGCCTACGTAACCCCCCTACTTTTCGACTTCCCGAACCCCTAGCAGGGCCGACCGGACCCATCGTCCAGCCAGCCATGCTGCCGAACGGATCAACCGGCCGTCTTGGAACCCGTGGTCTAGCGGCTGGGCTTGGCATAGAGTGTGGCTACCAATTTCTTCGGGGAAACCATGAAGCCTTTCTGCCTGATACCGGTCCTCATCCTGACGCTTGCCTCCTGCACCTCGCCCGTACAAGCGCCCGATGGTCCCTCCGCGGGACCGGCCAGCGGAACCGCCACCGCGCAGTCGGCGCCGTCGTCTCCAACGGCTCTGGCATCCCGTCACTACCGGGCCACGACTGGATCGGGTGCCGAGATCAGGTTCTTGCTCCCCGCAGGGGCCACTGACCCGGCGGTCTCCGCAATAGAGGCCTACCGGGCAAAGGCCGGAGCTACCCCCGTTATATATCTGGTCGCAGATGTGGACAACCGCAGAGGGACTCAACCCGTCAACCTCTACGCGGTCAGCGTTTTTGATGCAGGAGGACGCCAAATCACGTTCTCCAGCGTTGCCGATGTGATCCACAGTTGGGGACCAACGTACAGCTACGATTTCGGCTGGAAGATGGGGGATGGCAGCGTCGTAGAGGAGGCTGCGGCCAGCAGGCTCAAGCGCGAGGCTACCGACCTGCACAGCGCCAACTCGAACAACAACGTGGGTGTGGCTGAGCAGTCCAGGATTGTTCTGGCGGCGCACGACGCCCAGCTGCCCTCCGAGTTCGTGCGGGTTACCGTGCAGCCCTTCGGCATGGGTGTGGAAGAGGAGGCCACGCCCGCGTCCTAACCCGACCAGCGGAGCAACAAAAAAGACCCGCCTGGATCTGTATAAGATCCAGGCGGGTCCGCTGTGGCAGATGAGGGATTCGAACCCCCGTAGGCGTTGCCAGCTGATTTACAGTCAGCCCCCTTTGGCCGCTCGGGTAATCTGCCGAACTTCTCAAAAGAAGACCCGGGCTGCAGTCTTCAGAACGTCCGTTTCCGGGCCGTTCCGCTTCCAGTAACCGCGGGCAAGACAACTTTACAGAACTTCTGCCGAAGAATCGAATCGAGCCCCAGCCAGGCGTTCAAACCCCTGCACTCCGCGGAATTTAGGGGAGCAATCACGCCTCGCCCAGGATCCTCCCGGCCAGCTTCGCCTCGAACTTTTCGGCCTGTTCCTCGGTGATCTGGTTCAGCTGCACCGCCCGCTGCAGATCCGCGTGGACTCCTTCCAACCGGGAAGACGCATCGGCCACCGGGCTGAAGATGACGGACGCGGCCACGGCAGCCGCAGCCACCGATGTTGCCGCCGTTGCCACCGCCCCGGCTGTGGCTGTGGTGGTTCTGGCGACGTACGAGATGGCTTTGCGGTGCACTGGTGTTTCCCTTTCGAACTGCTGTCCAACAGGTACAACCTTCCCCCGCGCTCCTTGGTTCCCTCCTGACGTCCGCTGACAGGGAACTATGAATCCTCCAGCCCGCCGCGCGGTCCATCCGTACTAGGCTTGAAGGCAGTGATCCCAAGCCCTGCTTGTGCGCAGGGCTCCCACCCTTAGAAGGAGAGTCATGGCAGGCGAGTCAACGTTCGACGTCGTAAGCAAGGTGGACAAGCAGGAGGTCGCCAACGCCCTCAACCAGTCCCAGAAGGAAATCGCCCAGCGCTACGACTTCAAAGGCGTTGGCGCCGAGATCGACTTCAGCGGCGAAAAAATCCTCATGAAGGCCAACTCGGAAGAACGCGTCAAGGCCGTCTTGGATGTGTTCCAGTCCAAGCTGATCAAGCGCGGCATCTCGCTGAAGTCCCTGGACAGTGGCGAGCCCTACGCCTCCGGCAAGGAGTACCGCCTTGAAGCCTCCATCAAGGAAGGCATTGCCCAGGACCTGGCGAAGAAGATCAACAAGCTCATCCGCGACGAAGGGCCCAAGTCGGTAAAGTCCCAGATCCAGGGCGACGAGCTCCGCGTCTCGTCCAAGTCCCGCGACGACTTGCAGGCCACCATGGCACTGCTGAAGGACTTCGACGAAGCCGACCTGCAGTTTGTGAACTTCCGCAGCTGACGGCGGTTCGCCGTCGTCCTTGACGCGCAATATACCTGCCGCTACGGAAAGAGGCCGGCGCACCCGGAAGATGGGGTGCGCCGGCCTCTTTGCGTGTCGGGAACAGCTACTGCGTCCGGGGCCCGACGGGCGACGCCCGGCTACCGCAGCGGGTGGCCGGCCATCCGCTCCAGCCGCGCAATCCGGTCCCGCATGGGCGGGTGGGTGGCGAACAGCCTGGTCATCGCGCCGCCCCGGAACGGGTTGGCGATCATCAGGTGCGATGCGTTGACCAGCCGCTGGTCCTGCGGCAGTGGCGCTATGCTGACGCCGCGCTCGATCTTGGCCAGGGCTGAGGCAAGCGCCAGCGGATCGCCGGTGAGCTGCGAGCCGTCCTCGTCGGCGTCGTACTCCCTGGTACGCGAGATGGCCATCTGGATCAGCGACGCCGCAAACGGCGCCAGCAGAGCCATGGCGATCATTGCCAGCGGGTTGGCGTTGCGGCGGTCGCTGCCGCCGAAGAACAGCAGCATCTGGCCCACCGAGGTGATGACACCGGCGACGGCGGCCGCCACGGACGAAGTGAGGATATCCCGGTTGTAGACGTGCATGAGCTCGTGGCCCAGGACGCCGCGGAGCTCGCGTGCGTCCAGGAGCTGCAGGATCCCCTCCGTGCAGCAGACGGCCGCGTTCTGGGGGTTGCGCCCGGTGGCGAAGGCGTTCGGGTTCATGGTGGGTGAGATGTAGATGCGTGGCATGGGCTGGTTGGCCCGCGCGGAGAGCTCCCGGACGATCTGGTACAGCTGCGGGGCTTGCACCTCGCTTACGGGGTACGCCTGCATGGACCGGATGGCAATCTTGTCGCTGTTCCAGTAGCCGTAGGCCGTGGTGCCGACGCCGACGAGCGCCATGATCCAGATGGGCGCCGAACTGCGCATGCTTGTACCGATCAGGGCGCCCAGCCCGAGCAGCACGGCCCAGAGGACGCCGAACAGCGCCGCCGTCTTGAGCCCATTGTGATGCCGATGCACGTCCATTCCCCTTTGTCTTTTGGCTGTTACAGCTTAAGAACTGGGCGGCCCGCCCCATAGTTCCAGCCCCGTTTTCCGAGGTAAGCCAACCCTTATTGTGAGATATTCATAATAAGTGCTTCAATGGAGCCATGACGGAGCACTACGACGGCCACGAGGACTGGGCTGGAGCCCTGCGCGCCCACGGCCGCCGGGTGACCAAGCAGCGGCTTGCCGTGCTGGCCGCCGTCGAACGCCACCCCCACTCCCCTGCGGAAAGCATCCTTGCTGCTGCCCGGGCAGAACTCCCCGAGCTGACCGCGCAGTCCGTTTACGTGGTCCTCGGGGACCTCACCGACCTGCACATGCTGCGGCGTTTCGAACCCCCGCACTCCCCCGCGCTGTACGAAACCCGGGTAGGCGACAACCACCACCACGCCATCTGCATCAGTTGCGGCCGCGTGGAGGACGTGGACTGCGCCGTCGGGCACGCGCCGTGCCTGACGCCCCACTGGGATGAGAACGCCAAGCCGATGACCATCCAGATCGCAGACGTCATGTACCAGGGCATCTGCCAGGACTGCCAGCAGTCCCAACAACTTCCTTCCAATCGTCCCTCGCAAGTAACAGAGAAATAGGAGAATAATGACTGTCGTTTCGACAACCCAGTCTGGTGCCCCCGTCACATCCGACGCGCACTCCAAGTCAGTTGGTGCCGATGGTGCCATCATCCTGACTGACCACTACCTGGTGGAAAAGCTCGCCCAGTTCAACCGCGAGCGGGTTCCGGAGCGCGTGGTGCACGCCAAGGGCGGCGGTGCATTCGGCACGTTCAAGACCACCGAGGATGTCTCGAAGTACACCAAGGCCGCGTTCCTGCAGCCGGGCGTCGAGACCGAGATGCTGATCCGTTTCTCCTCCGTGGCCGGCGAGAACGGCTCCCCGGACACCTGGCGCGACCCCCGCGGTTTCGCCGTGAAGTTCTACACCTCCGAGGGCAACTACGACCTCGTGGGCAACAACACCCCGGTGTTCTTCATCCGCGACGGCATCAAGTTCCCGGACTTCATCCACTCCCAGAAGCGCCTTCCCGGCACGCACCTGCGCGACGCTGACATGCAGTGGGACTTCTGGACCCTGTCCCCCGAGTCCGCCCACCAGGTCACCTGGCTGATGGGTGACCGCGGCCTGCCCGCCTCCTGGCGCGAAATGCAGGGCTACGGCTCGCACACCTACCAGTGGATCAACGCCGAAGGCGAGCGGTTCTGGGTCAAGTACCACTTCCACTCCAACCAGGGCGTGAAGAACATGACGTCCGAGCAGGCCGAAGCACTGGCCGGCTCCGACGCCGACTTCTACATTCGCGACCTGCACGAGAACATCGAAGCCGGCAACCTGCCCTCCTGGGACCTGCATGTCCAGGTCATGCCCTACGAGGACGCCAAGACCTACCGCTTCAACCCGTTCGACCTGACCAAGGTCTGGCCGCACGCCGACTACCCGCTGATCAAGGTGGGCACCATGGAGCTGAACCGGAACCCGGAGAACTACTTCGCGCAGATCGAACAGGCCACCTTCGCGCCGTCGAACTTCGTGCCGGGCATCGCCGCCTCCCCGGACAAGATGCTGCAGGCCCGCATCTTCTCCTACGCGGACGCCCACCGCTACCGCGTGGGCACCAACCACGCCCAGATCCCGGTGAACCAGCCCAAGAGCCAGGTCAACAACTACAGCCAGGACGGCGCCGGACGCTACCTGTTCAACGCCCCGTCCGTTCCGGTCTACGCCCCGAACACGTTCGGCGGCCCGGCTGCGCTTGAACCGCAGAACCCGGCAGGCGGCTGGGAGAACGACGGCGAACTGACCCTCGCCGCGCACTCCCTGCACGCCGAGGACGGCGACTTCGTCCAGGCCGGCACCTTGTACCGCGAGGTCTACGACGAAGCTGCAAAGGCCCGCTTCCTCGAGACCATCACCGGCGCCGTGGGCGGCGTCAAGCGCTCCGACATCAAGGAACGCGCCATCCAGTACTGGACCAACGTTGACGCCGAACTCGGCGCCAAACTCCGCGCCAACCTCGGTGCAGCACCCCTCTCCGACGCTGAGGCAGCCAACAAGATCGGCTGATTCTCCGCTCGCTGAGCAGTGAAACCACCCCGTCGCGGATGTCCGCGGCGGGGTGGTTTTTTTTCGCTGTCCACATAGCAGCAGAGCTTCTGGCCGCCGCCCTCGGGCGGTCCCTAGGATCGCTGTATGACGACTTTCCAGGGCATACCTGCCGCCGCTTTCGGGTTCTACGCCGACCTGCAGGAGAACAACAACCGGGAGTGGTGGCTGGGGCACAAGGACAGCTACCAGTCACTGGTCCGGGATCCGCTCGCCTCGCTCTTGGCTGAGCTGGAGCCCCGGTTCGGGCCTGGCCGTCTGTTCCGCCCCAACCGGGACATCCGTTTCTCGCTGGACAAGTCCCCCTACAAAACGGCCCAGGGCGCGTTCGCCTCCGTGCAGGAAGGCGTGGGCTATTACCTCCAGGTCAGCGCGGAGGGCCTGCTGGTGGGCGGCGGCTACCACTCCCATTCCCCTGCCCAGCTGGTGAGGTACCGGAACGCGGTGGACGCCTCGGGCACCGGCGAGTCGCTGCGGCATATTGTGGACGCCCTGGCCACCGCGGGCTTCGCGGTGGAGGGAGAGAAACTGAAGACGGTGCCCCGGGGCTATGACCGCGATCATCCGCGGGCCGAACTCCTTAAGCACAAATCACTTGCGGCGAGCGTAGACCTCGGCCAGCCTGCCTGGCTGGAAACTCCTGCCGCCGTCGGCGAAATCTCCGGGCTGTGGGACCAGATGCGCCCGTTGGTTGACTGGGTGGGCCGCCACGCTGCGCCCTAGCAGGCCGGCTGCGTTCCGGATTTTCGCCGGGCTGCGGCGGGCTGATCGGGTCAGGCTTCCTGCGCTGCGGCCAGGCGGGTTTCGAGGTTGTTGAAGAAGACCGAGAGCATCAGTTCGAAAGCCTTGGTGGCCGCCTCCGGCTCATTCATGACCACGAAGTCGAATTGCAGCCCGTAAAAGGTTGAGGTGAAGAGCCGGGCGTCGGTGTCCGCGTATTCCTCGGGGATGCCCTGCACCACCAGCCAGTCGCGGGTCTTGTGGTGGAGCATCCGGAAGTGCTCCTGCGAGGTGCCGCGGGGCTCCGCCGCCACGATGTCCTGGGCGGTGGCCTCGAATTCCAGCCGGGTCAGGTGGCGGTTCCGCTGGGCCATGGTCCACTGCCAGGACTCAAGCAGGAACTCCCGCCAGGCTGCGCGGTCGATGTCCCGGACATCGGTGTTCCGCATCCTGTCCAGGCGGGATTCGATGGATACCACGATGTCATTGATCAGCTGCTCCCGGTTTCCAAAATGGTAGACCAGCACGTAGGCACTCATGCCCAGCCCTTCCGCGAGGCTCCGGAAGGTCAGCTCCGCCAGGGTCTTGTCCATCAGGTAGTCGAGGATGGCGCCCAGCAGCTCGGCTTTTCGTTCAGTTCGTGTCGGGCGTGCCATGAATCCATCCTACGAGCCGGCACCGTTCCGGAAGCCGGGCATGGGAATGCCCGCCCGGGGACGGCCCGGGCGGGCATCATTAGGGCTCTCAGGCCCGCGAGTACTCGTCTTCGTTATCGGAATCGCGCTGGTCCGCATCGCTGTCGGATACAGCCGCGCCATTGACTGCGCTGCTGGCTGCGCCGAAGCGTTCGTTGAGGCGCGAGTGGCGCTGGCCGTAGGCAAAGTAGATCGCCATGCCGATGGCCAGCCAGATGGCGAAGAAGATCCAGGTCTCCACGGCCAGGTTGGTCATCAGGTAGAGGCAGAGCACCGCGGAAACGATCGGAAGGACCTTGCCGAACGGGACGCGGAAGGCGGGCTTCAGGTCGGGCCGCTTCTTGCGCAGCACCAGGATGCCCAGGCTCACCACAACGAAGGCGGACAGCGTGCCGATGTTGATCATTTCCTCAAGCAGGTCCACGTTAGTCAGCCCGGCCACCAGGGCAACCGCGGCCCCGCAGATGACCTGGAGGCGGACCGGCGTCGCGCGCTTCTCGCTGGTCTTGGACAGCGCCCGGGGCAGGAGTCCGTCGCGGCTCATGGCCAGGACCACGCGGGACAGGCCCATCAGCAGCACCATGATCACGGTGGTCAGGCCCACCAGGGAACCGAACGCGATGATTTTCGCGGCGGAGGTGTCGCCCACGGCTTCGAACGCGGTGGTGAGGGTGGGGTTTTCCGCCTCGGCCAGCTGGGTGTAGGAGACCATGCCGGTCAGCGCCAGCGACACCAGGATGTAGAGCAGGGTCACCAGGGCCAGTCCGCCGAAGATGCCGCGCGGCAGGGTCTTCTGCGGGTTCTTCACTTCCTCGGCGGAGGTGGCGACAACGTCAAAACCGATGAAGGCGAAGAACACCAGGGCTGCGCCGGCGAAGATCCCCAGGGTGCCGTACTGGGCCGGGGCCGCGCCCGTGAGGAACCCGAAGAAGGACTGCTTCAGGACGTCGGCGGCACCGGTGCCGCCCGTGGGCTCGGCCGCGGGAATGAACGGGGCGTAGTTTTCGAACTTCACATAGGTGAAGCCCACCACGATCACGAACAGGACGACGCCGATCTTAATGAGCGTGAAAATGTTTCCCACCCGGGCGGACAGCTTGGTGCCGAGCACCAGCAGCACCGTGAAGACGGCAACGATGAGGAACGCGCCCCAGTAGAGGTCCACGCCGCCCAGCGAGACGGCCGGCGGAATGTCCGCCCCCATGAGGGCGAACACCTTGCTGAGGTAGATGCCCCAGTATTTGGCGATCACGGCAGCGGCGGTGAAGAGCTCCAGGATCAGGTTCCAGCCGATGATCCAGGCAAGGAGTTCGCCCATGGTGGCGTAGGTGAAGACGTAGGCGGAGCCCGCCACCGGGATGGCGGTGGCGAATTCGGCGTAGCACATGATCGCCAGCGCGCAGGTGATGGCGGCGACGGCGAAGGACACAGTGACGGCGGGGCCGGAGAAGTTGGCTGCGGCCTTGGCGCCCACCGAGAAGATACCGGCGCCGACAGCAACGGCGACGCCCATGATCATGAGGTCCCAGGTGCTGAGGGAGCGCTTGAGCTTGCGTCCGGGCTCATCGGCGTCGGCTATCGACTGCTCGATGGATTTGGTCCGGAGAAGGTTCATAGGGGATCACAATCCTGATTTCGGATGGAAACAGACTTATCCACGCTAGTGTCCATCCACTGGACGGTCCCAATTGTTCCGAATGCTGAGACGCTGGTTTTACCGAACTTTGTTCCGTAAAAGCACTTGGGGCCCTTCGGATGAAGAGCCCCAAGTGCTTTTGGACCGAACTAGCTAGCAAGGCCAGTCCATCAGGGTGGACCGGATCAGGAAGCGTTTGCCCTCGGGCGCCTCCACCGAGAAGCCGCTCCCCCGGCCGTTGACTACGTCGACGGTCAGGTGGGTGTGGCTCCAGTAGTTGAACTGCTCCCGGGACATCCAGAACTCCAGCGGCCGTGGTTCCACCCCGCCGGACAGGTCGAACAGCCCCAGCAGGACGTCGGAGTCGCCGGTCAGGAAGTCGCCCACGGGATAGCACATGGGCGATGACCCGTCGCAGCACCCGCCGGACTGGTGGAACATGAGCGGCCCGTGCCGGAGCCACAGCGAGCGGAGCAGGTCCGCGGCCGCCGGGGTCAGCGCCACCCGGGAGAAGTCCTCCCCGGGCAGTGTCACAGCGGCATGGAGCCGGTCCGGTGCCATCAGAACCTCAGGACCACGCGGCCGTCGATCTTGGCGTGCTTCATCTCGTCCAACACCGCGTTGACCTCGGAAAGCTCCCGGACTGAGACCGTGGGATGGATCTTGCCCTGGGCGTAGAAGTCCAGCGCCTCCTCCATATCCTGCCGGGTGCCCACTATGGAACCGCGCACGGTGAGGCCCTTGAGCACAATCTCGAAGATCGGTGCCGGAAAGTCTCCCGGCGGCAGGCCATTGAATACGATGGTGCCGCCGCGGCGGGCCATGCCGATGGCCTGGCCGAATGCTGACGGGTGCACCGCAGTGACCAGGACTCCATGGCAACCTCCGGTTTCGCGCTGGATCACTTCAACGGGGTCCTCGTGCAGGGCGTTGACGGCCAGTTCAGCGCCATGGGCCTTGGCGAGGGCCAGCTTGTCATCGGCGATGTCGACGGCGGCCACCCGCAGTCCCATCGCCACGGCGTACTGGACGGCAATGTGGCCCAGGCCGCCGATGCCCGAGATGGTGACCCACTGGCCGGGCTTGGCTTCGGTCATCTTCAGGCCTTTGTAGACCGTGACGCCGGCGCAAAGCACCGGTGCCACCTCGACGGGGTCGGAGCCCGCCGGTATGCGGGCGGCAAAGCGCGAGTCCACCAGCATGTATTCGCCGAAGGAGCCGTCCACGCTGTAGCCGCCGTTCTTCTGTGCTTCGCACAGGGTTTCCCAGCCGGTGCGGCAGTACTGGCAGTCGCCGCAGGCGGACCACAGCCAGGCGTTGCCCACCAGGTCGCCCACGGCCAGGTCGGTGACGCCCTCGCCGAGGGCCACTACTTCGCCCACGCCCTCGTGGCCGGGAACGAAGGGCGGCGTGGGCTTGACCGGCCAGTCACCCTCGGCCGCGTGGAGGTCCGTGTGACAGACGCCGGTGGTGAGCACCTTGACCAGCGCCTCCCCCGGGCCGGGGGTGGGAATGGCGATGTCCTGGACCTGGAGGTCCTGGCCGAATTCGTTTACTACTGCTGCTTGCATTGTCGTCGTCATTGGCGAAATCCTTGCGTCGTTGTAGCGGGGGTGGAGGGGTTAGAAGAAGCCGAGCTTGTTCTCGTTGTAGCTGACCAGCAGGTTCTTGGTCTGCTGGTAGTGGTCCAGCATCATGGCGTGGTTCTCGCGTCCGATGCCCGAGGACTTGTAGCCGCCGAATGCGGCGCCCGCCGGGTAGGCGTGGTAGTTGTTGACCCAGACGCGGCCGGCCTGGATTTCACGCCCCGCCCGGTAGGCGATGTTGCCGTTGCGGGACCACACACCGGCGCCCAGGCCGTAGAGGGTGTCGTTGGCGATGCCCATGGCGTCGTTGTAGTCGCTGAACTTCGTCACCGAGACAACGGGCCCGAAGATTTCCTCCTGGAAGATCCGCATCCGGTTGTGGCCCTCGAACACGGTGGGCTGGACGTAGTAGCCGCCGGCCAAATCACCGGGCAGTTCGGCGCGTCCGCCGCCGGTGAGCACCTTGGCGCCTTCCTGCTTGCCGATGTCGATGTAGGAGAGGATCTTCTCCAACTGGTCGTTGGAGGCCTGGGCGCCCACCTGCGTGTCGGTGTCCAGCGGATTGCCCTGCACCATCTTCTCCACCCGGGCCACGGCGTCGGCCATGAAGGAGTCGTAGATGTCCTCCTGGACCAGGGCGCGGGACGGGCAGGTGCACACCTCGCCCTGGTTGAAGGCAAACAGCGCGAAGCCTTCCTGGGCCTTGTCGTAGAAGGCGTCGTTTTCCTGCGCGACGTCGTTAAAGAAGATGTTGGGGCTCTTGCCGCCGAGTTCGAGCGTAACGGGGATCAGGTTCTGGCTGGCGTACTGGCTGATCAGGCGGCCAGTGGTGGTCTCCCCGGTGAACGCGATCTTGCGGATCCGCGGGCTGGAGGCCAGCGGCTTGCCGGCCTCGACGCCGAAGCCGTTGACCACATTGAGGACGCCGGCGGGGAGCAGGTCGCCGATGAGTTCCATCAGCACCAGGATGGACGACGGCGTTTGCTCGGCTGGCTTGAGGACGACGGCGTTGCCGGCGGCGAGTGCCGGGGCCAGCTTCCAGACTGCCATCAGGATGGGGAAGTTCCAGGGGATGATCTGGCCGACGACGCCGAGGGGCTCGTGGAAGTGGTAGGCGGTAGTGTCGTCGTCCAGCTGGGAAAGGGTGCCCTCCTGGGCTCGGACGGCGGAGGCGAAGTAGCGGAAGTGGTCCGAGGCGAGCGGAAGGTCGGCGTTGAGTGTCTCGCGGACAGGCTTGCCGTTATCCCACGTTTCGGCGACGGCGAGCATCTCCAGGTTCTCGTCAATGCGGTCGGCGATCTTGTTGAGGATCGCGGCGCGCTCCGCCACGGAGGTCTTGCCCCAGGACGGGGCTGCCTTGTGGGCCGCATCAAGGGCGAGGTCGATGTCCTCGGCAGTGCCGCGGGCCACCTCGCAGAAGGCCTTTCCCGTCACCGGCGTGATGTTCTCGAAGTACTGGCCCTTCACGGGGGCAACCCACTCGCCGCCGATCCAGTTCTCGTAGCGCTCCTTGAAGGTGACCTTCGAGCCCTCGGTTCCGGGCTGTGCGTAAACGGTCATTTTGCTAGCTCCTTTGCTGTGCAGAAGGCGGCCCCGTTCGGGCGCTTGCCGTTGGAGCCAGCGTAGGAGTGCGCAGGTTGCAGCCAGGTTGCAACAGACGTGATACAGCTCACCCGGGCGGTGAAGCAGCGGAGCCGTCAGTCGCGAGCCCTGGGCGGACCGCTTGATTCCCGCGGAATGAGCGTGGGCAACGACTTCCTGACCCGCGGCTCCCGCCCGGGGTCGATGATCAGGTCGATGGCCGTTCGCGCGATCTGGTCCAGGTGCACGTGGACGGATGTCAGAGGGGTGGGAAGCCGGGAAGCGAGCGGAGTGTCGTTGTAGCCCACGAGAGCCAGGTCCTCCCCGATCCGCACATTCCTGCGATGGGCGGCGGCCATGATTCCCATGGCGATGTTGTCATTTGCGGCAAACACGGCTGAGGGCCGGGAATCCGGGCCCAGGAGGGATTCCCCTGCAGAAAACCCGTCCTCGATACCGTAACCGGCAGCGATGAGCCATCCATCCCGAGGGGCGATCCCTGCTTCGTCCAGGGCTTTCCGTGCACCTGCGAGGCGGGCGGTGCCGGTGGAGGTGAAGGACGGGCCCGTGACGACGGCGATGTCCCGGTGCCCGAGGTCGATGAGGTGGCGGACCGCGAGGTAGCCGCCCACTTCGTCATCTCCGAGCGCGGAGGGGCTGACGCCGTCGGTGCGGAGGACCAGGGCATGCACAACGTTGCGCTCCCGAAGGAGGCGTGGAAGTTCGTCGTCCAACCGGGCGCTGGCGAGGATCAGTCCGTCCACGTTCCGGTCGAGCAGCGTCTCGGCTGCCCGCCGTTCGTCGCCGGGATCGTCACCGCTGGTGGCTACCATCGCGAAATAGCCCCGAGACGAGGCCGCCCGCTCCAGTTCCTCGAACATGAGCGCCATGACTGTGTCGCTCAGGCGGGGAACGAGCACGCCCAGGGTCCGGGTTTCACCGCGCCGGAGGCTGGAGGCAAAGGAGTTCCTCCGGTAGCCGAGTTCCTCGGCGACCTTCCGGACGTGTGCTGCGGCAGCGGACCGGGACGCCGACCGTTCATCCAACGCCCGACTGGCTGTAGAGATGCTGACACCACTGGCGGCGGCGACGTCCTTCAGCGTGACTATCGCACCGGGGGCGGCCCGTTCCATGGCAGTTCTCCTCTTCAGCGGGGGCGTAAGAAACACTCTATTCCTCCTTTTTGCAAACGTTCCCTTGACAGTGACGCACGACACGATGCAATATTGAAAACGTTCCCGCAAACGTTCTCACCCCGGCGGGACTACCGACCATCAATGAAGACAAGAGGTAGCTGCAATGACACTCGATCTCCGCGGACTCAGCCCCGCACCTGTCACCCCGTTCACCGAAGACGGCGCTGTCGACTTCGCTGCGATTCAGCGTCTGGGTTCATGGCTCGGATCGATTGAGGGCGTGAAGAGCCTCGTCGTCCTGGGGCACGCCGGCGAAGGCACATTCCTTACGGAAGAGGAGCAGCTGGACGTTATCCGCGCGTTCGTTGCGTCGACCGATGGCCGTGTACCGGTCGTCGCCGGCATCACGAAGGAGGGCAACAAGACCGCGGCTCTCGAGGCCAAAAAGGCCGTCGAAGCCGGCGCGTCAGCGGGTCTCGTCTACCCCTCGCACGGGTGGCTGCGCTTCGGCTACCAGGACGGCGCGCCCCAGTCGCGCTACCAGGAGATCTATGAAGAGTCCGGTCTGCCGCTGATCCTGTTCCAGTACCCCGACAACACCAAGGCGAGCTACAACCTCGACATCCAGCTGGAGATCGCCGGGCAGGAGGGCGTCTTTGCCACGAAGAATGGGGTGCGTAACATGCGCCGGTGGTACACCGAGATCCCCGCGCTTCGCGCCGCGTACCCCGAGCTGCAGGTGCTGTCCTGCCATGACGAGTACCTGCTGCCGACGATGTTCGACGTCGACGGTCTGCTCGTCGGCTACGGCAACATCGCCCCGGAACTGCTCGTCGAACTGATCGAGGCCGGCAAGGCGCAGGACTACAAGCGTGCCCACGCCATTCATGAGCGCCTGCTCCCGGTGACCAAGAACGTTTACCACCGTGGGTCCCACATGGAGGGCACCGTCGCTTTGAAGTGGGGCCTGGTGAACCGTGGCATCCTGGACCACGCAACAGTGCGCACCCCGCTCCTGCCCCTGCCCGAGGGCGCCGATACCGAAATTGCGGAAGCCTTCGCTGCCGCCAACCTCGGCAAGGTAACTGTCAGCGCCTGATCCCACCCTTTACGGGTCCGCACGGGTGGCGGGCCCACGCCCGCCACCCGTGCCACCAGCATTCCACTCTCCATCCCGGTCAAGGACGACCCCCAGCAATGTCGCTGTATAAGGAGGACTCGCCGATGCGCGAGCAGCAGAATAAGACCATCACCCATCCCGCAACCAGGGAAGAACAGATGGCAGCCCCGCAAGGAAACCAGGCCCCCGAAACAACCAGAAAGCACCGCACCTTCCTGCAGTACCTTGCCCTCATGGGCCCCGCCTTCGTGGTAGGCGCCTGGCAGTTCGGACCCGGTAACCTCACCACGGCCGTGCAGGCCGGCAGCCGCTTCGACTACAGCCTCGTCTGGGTCATCGCGGTCTCAACGGTCCTGATGATCTTCTTCACTGACATGAGCGTCCGGCTCGGCATCACAACCCCCGTTTCCCTGATCGCGTCCATCAAGGAACACCTTGGCAAATGGGTGGGCATCCTCGCCGGCTTCGGTGTCTTCGGGATCACCCTCATGTTCTCCGTCGGCAACGCCGTCGGATCAGGCCTTGGCCTGTCGCTGATCTTCGGCGGCTCCCCGGTCCTGTGGACCGTGGTCTGCACCATCGCCGTCGCGATCGTCCTGGCCTTCCGCAACGTCTACGGCATCGTCGAAAAAGCACTCCTGGTCATCGTCGTCCTCATGGGCATCGCCTTCATCGCCAGCACCGTCGTCGCCCAGCCCGACTGGTACCGGGCCATGGAAGGCATGGCTCCACAACTGCCCGCCGGAAGCGAAATCCTGATTGTGGCACTCGTTGGCACCAACTTCTCCATCAACGCCGCGTTCTACACCTCCTACGGCATCAAGGAACACCGCCGCACCCGCGCCGACTACCGCGACATCACCCTCGTGGACACCATCCCCGGCATCGTTGCACCCGGCATCATGACCGCCCTGGTCATCATGGTGGCCGCCGCCGTGCTCGGAAAAACCGGGGCCGAGGCCGGAACCATCGGCGCCCTCGCCTCCATCTTCACCCCGCTGGCGGGTCCTGTCGGAGCCATGCTCTTCGCCCTGGGCCTCTCCTGCGCAGCCTTCTCGTCCATGATCGCCAACGCAACGGCCGGCGGAACTATGCTTTCGGACGCCATGGGCCGCGGCGCCAAAGCCGGATCACCCGCCGCGCGCATTGTCACCGGCATCATCCTGGCCTTCGGACTGGTCATCACGTTGTCGTTCCAGTCCTCTCCCGTGGGACTGATCGTCATCGCACAGTCCCTGACAGTCCTCATCGCACCCCTGCTCGGCGTCCTGATCCTCGTCATGGCCAACAAGACCGCGGTCATGGGAGACCTTCGCAACAAGTGGTGGCACAACCTCTTCGGAGCCATCGGCCTCATCGCCATCATCGCCTCCTCCATCCGACTCATCACCACCCTCATCGGCTGAAGCGACCCGGCAGCATCAGCAGAGCAGTGCCCCCGCCTAAAAGGTGGGGGCACTGCCATTTCCCGCTCAGGCGCGGAGTTCGGCTTCCAGCCTTTCCAGGTCCGCGACGACGGCGGCCCGCTTGGGTGAGCGGGCGGGAAGGAGGCGGAGCGCGGCACGGCGGACGCCGACGTCGTCCCTTGCCTCGGGGAGGTCCGCGTACTTCAGGAGGGACTCGGCGCTGCCATCGGTCAGGACCGCCTCCCGCAGCAGGGACGAGACCCTGTTCCGCAGTTCGATAATGCCGGGCGCTTCCGACCGCGGAAGGACGGCACCGCGATAGATCTCCAGGGCGATGCGGTGGGCGCCGCGCTGCAGGCAGCTCAACACCTGGCCGCTGTCCGGCACCAGGTCAAGGGGAAGGCGGTAGGGCCGGGAACCGGGGACGGCATCCGGATGGAGCTGCTGGAGGACCTTGCGCAGGCGGACCATCTCGGCGCGGAGCGTGATGGTGGAGCCGTCACCGGGATAGAGCAGGACGCTGAGTTCCTCCGCTGTGAGCCCGACCGGGTGCGTGCTGAGCAATGCAAGAATCTCGCTGTGCCGGGCAGACAGGACCACCGTCTTGCCCTCAAGGCTGAGCAGCGCCTGGTCGCGGCCCAGCAGCTGGAGGCTGTTCCTGTACAGGCTGCCTTCCTTGCCCCCAGCGCGGGGTGCGCGGGACGCGGAAGCTGTGGACCGGCGTCCTGCGGGCCTACCGGCGAGATCGGCGGCAAGCTGCAGCCGCTCGACGCGCAGCTGCGCCTGGGCCGCGGCAACCGTTGCCTGCACAAGGGACAGGGTGTGCGGCGCAACGGCGGTGTCCGTCCCGGTGATGTCCACGACGCCCAGGACCGCGCCGGAATCGGGGTCGTGGAACGGGACGGCGGTGCAGCTCCACGGGTGGACCGCCCGCTGGTAGTGCTCGGCCCCGGCAATCTGGATCCCCCGGCCCAGGGCCAGGGCGGTGCCCGGTGCACTGGTGCCCACGGAGGCCTCGGACCAGTCGGCACCGGCCACGAACATCATTCCCTCGGCGCGGCGCTGCAGGACAGGGTCACCCTCCACCCACAGCAGCCGGCCCACCTCGTCACCCACCGCCACCAGCAGGCCGCTGTCGTGGCTGGGCTGGACCAGGAGTTTACTAATCACCGGCATGATGGCCGCCAGCGGGTGCTGGCTCCGGTAGTCCTCCAGCTCCTCGCGGTCCATGGCCAGCGGGGCAGCGGGATTGTCGGGGTTCGCCTTGAAGCCTGCGGACCGCTGCCACGACTCACGGATCAGGCTGCGCAGGCCGTTGGGGTCCTGGAGGGCGCCGCCGTCGAGCTGTTCGTGGGCGGCCAAAGCGCTGAGCTGCAGCGGACCGGGCTGGATCAGGTTCTTCATCGAACTCCTGTACTGCCTGCGGGCACGGCCTCATGACGCCGGCCAAGGGGTGGTCGCAATTCTAACCCCCGCGGGCCCGGCACGGGTCAAGAGTTTTTGGGCAGGTATGGCGACCTCCGGGGCACGGAAGTCGCCATATCTGGACAAAACTCTTGGAGGGTTAGGCGCGGGAGATGCGGATCATCTCCTCGCGCGGGACCACCTTGATCCGTTCGCGCAGGACAGCCTCTTCGGCTTCGTTGGCCACCCATTCGGTACCCAGGGCAGCTTCATGGGCATCGAGCTTGATCCAGCCCTCCCACGTGGTGTACTCGATGCCGCGCTCCTCAAGCAGGTCGATGATGGCCTGCGGGTCCGGGTTCTCGGCCGGCGGCAGGCTGAGCCGGTCCTCGAGGAGGAAGCCGATGGTCTCCAGGGCGTCGCCCTTGGTGTGGCCGATGAGGCCCACCGGTCCGCGCTTGATCCAGCCCGTGGCGTAGATGCCCGGAACCGGCTTGCCGTCCGCGTCCAGGACCCGGCCGCCCTCGTTGGGGATGACGCCGCGCTTGGCGTCGTACTCCAGCTCGTCCAGGGCCGACCCGTGGTAGCCGATGGCCCGGTACACGGCCTGGACGGGGTATTCGATGTACTCGCCCGTGCCCTTGGCGTTGCCCGTGCCGTCAAGCTGCATCCGCTCGAACTTGATGCCGCCCACCTTGCCCGTGCCGTCGTCGAGCACTTCCACCGGACTGTGCAGGAAGTGCAGGTGCAGGCGCCGGGAGGACGGGTTCTCGGACTCGGCGTGCTCTTCCACCAGCCAGTTGGTGAGGGTGTTCACCATGGTCTTGATCTGGTTGTTGCTGCGGATGGCCTCGTCGGAGGCCTCGTCGAATTCGAAATCCTCCGGGTAGAGCACAATGTCCACGTCATTCATGTGGCTGAGCTCGCGCAGCTCCAGCGGGGTGAACTTCACCTGGGCGGGGCCGCGGCGGCCGAACACGTGGACGTCAGTCACCGGAGAGGACTTCAGCCCCTTATAGACGTTGTCCGGGATTTCGGTGCTGAGCAGTTCCTCCGGATGCTTGACCAGCATGCGGGCCACGTCCAGGGCCACGTTCCCGTTGCCGATCACGGCGATCTCCCTGGCATCCAGCGGCCAGTCACGGGGAACGTCCGGGTGCCCGTCGTACCAGGAGACGAAGTCGGCGCCGCCGAAGGAGCCCTGTAGCTCAATCCCCGGAATGTTCAGGTCCGCATCCTTGACCGCACCGGTGGAGAAGATCACGGCGTCGTAGAAGGCCCGGAAATCATGCAGGGTCAGGTCCCGGCCGTATGTGACGTTGCCCAGGAACCGGATGTCGCCGCGGTCCAGGACCTTGTGCAGGGCGTTGACGATGCCCTTGATCCGGGGATGGTCCGGGGCAACGCCGTACCGGATCAGACCATAGGGTGCGGGGTAGGCCTCGAAAAGGTCGATGCTCACCTCGAAGTCCCCGTCCTTGACTCCGCTGGACTTGGTGAGGATGTCCGCAGCGTAGACTCCTGCCGGTCCTGCGCCCACAATGGCGACGCGTAGTGGACGGGTGGAAGCTGATTCGCTGGAGTTGGACACCTGGAGCCCTTCTGAACTGGTCCGTCATTGCACAATGAGGATGCGCCGGTTGAAGTAGCGCACAGTTCTTTATTCTAGGCCTCAGCCGCTTTTGGCCAGCGGGACCAACTTGCCTTCGCGGTAAAGCAGTGCCCGGAGCTCCGCCTCCGCGGAATCCGTCCGCTTGGGATCGATGGTTTCGCCGTCGTTGTAGTGGTCCACCACGCGCGGGTCAACATAGCTCTTCCGGGCGATCGACGGCGTGTTCCCCAGTACTTCGGCGGCGTCCATCATGGCGCGGCTGATAGCCCGCTTCCGCTTGGCAACAGTCCGCTGGGGGCCGGTGCGGGCGAGGCTGACGGCTGCCGCAACAGTACCGCGCAGGGTCCGGAAGTCCTTGGCCGTGAAGTCCGAGCCCGTCCGCTCCTTCACGTAGGCGTTGATCTCAGCGCTCGTCACCGGGTGCCAGGTCCGGCCAATCTTGTAGGCCAGGAGCCTGGCGTTGGGTCCCCGGCGCTTGAGCAGGCGCAGCAGGACGGCAAGGTCGGGGTCCCGCATTTCGGATTCCCAGTCCTTGCCGCTTTTTCCGGGGAACCGGAGCAGAATGCGGTCCTTCCGTACCTGGACGTGCGCGCACAGGAGGGTCGCCAGGCCGCGGCTGCCGTTTTCGTTCGTGTACCGCTCCGACCCCACCCGCAAGGAGCCGCTGTCCAGCATGCGGAACGCCCCGGCCAGGACGCGGTCATGGGTGAATCCTTCGCTGCGCAGGTCCATGGTCACCCGGCGGCGGGCAGTCGGCAGCGACTCCGCCAGCTGAAGGGACCGGTCAAACTTCAGCCGGTCCTTCCGCGCGCGCCACTCGGGATGGTAGATGTACTGGCGCCTGCCCACGGCGTCCACGCCGGTGGCCTGGATGTGCCCGTTTTCGAACGGGGCGATCCAGACGTCGGTCCAGGCCGGGGGAATCCCGATGCTCTCCAGCCGTTCCCGAACCGGCCCAGCGGGCACGGTGGAGCCATTCAGGTCCCGGTAGCTAAACCCTTTTCCTGCCGGTATCCGACGGTACCCCCGGCCCGAGGCGTTGCTGCGCCGGAGCCTCATGGGGCGGACTCCGGCAGTTCGGCACAAGTCATAAAAGCAAGCCTACTGACTATTTTGTGTTTTCCCGCCCGAATGCTTGGAATACCTTGCCGGAGGCTGGTGTTATGGGTGTCGTGCCAATCCCCGATGGAGCCCAGTCCGCCAGCCTCTCTTCCCCCGCCGCCACATCCCCGGCCCGGCGCGCTTCGGCGGGGCCAGGAGGGCGCACTCCTCCCGGGCCACCGAAGGCAGTGGACAAAGACACGACGGCGGGAATCCTCTTTGGCGTCGGCGCCTACGGGCTGTGGGGGCTGCTCCCCCTGTACTTCTTCGTGCTCCAGCCGGCCGGTGCCGTCGAAATCGTTGCCAACCGGGTGGTGTGGTCGCTGCTGTTCTGCGCCCTGCTGATCACCGTCACGCGCGCCTGGCCGGCCCTCATTGCGGCTTTCCGGAACCGGGCAGTCTTCGGCAGCCTGGCCCTCGCGGCACTCCTCATCGCCGTCAACTGGCTGACCTATACCTACGGCGTGACCACCAACCAGGCCGTGGAAACCTCGCTGGGGTACTTCATCAATCCGCTGGTCTCGGTCCTCCTGGGCGTCCTGGTCCTCAAGGAGAGGCTGCGCCCGTTGCAGTGGGCCGCCGTGGGCATCGGTTTCGTGGCGGTGGGGGTGCTCACCTACTCCTACGGCAAGCTGCCGTGGATTGCCCTCACGCTGGCCTTCAGCTTCGGCCTCTACGGCTTCGTGAAGAAGCGCGTGGGCTCCAGGGTGGACGCTGTGACCAGCCTCAGCGTGGAGACGATGGTGCTGGCACCGGTCGCAGCGGCGACGATGGTCTACCTCGGCGTGGCCGGGGTGGCCACCCTCACTACCCAGGGCCCCGGCCACTTCTGGCTGCTGCTGGCTTCCGGCGTGATCACCGCCGTCCCGCTGCTCTTCTTCGGCGCCTCCGCCCGGCGGCTGCCGATGACCACCATCGGCCTGCTGCAGTATTTCGCTCCGCTGCTGCAGTTCATCGTGGCGCTGCTGGTGTTCCGCGAGGCCATGACCCTGGAACGCTGGATCGGTTTCGGTGTGGTGTGGCTGGCCCTTCTGGTGCTGACGGTAGACATGCTGCGCAACGCCCGCAGGAATTCCGTGGCCCGCAAGGCCGCCCTCCGCACCGCCGCGAAGGCACACCGTTAACCAAGGAAGGCGGGCCCGGTTCACAAGAACTGGGCCCGCCTTCCCGGCGTTGCCGGAGGGAGTCGTTCCGGTTAAGCGTTCGCCTTGATGGCGGCGGCCAGGACGTCCAGGCCGTCGTTCAGGAGCCCGTCAGTGATGACCAGCGGCGGGAGCAGCCGGATGACGTTGCCGTAGGTGCCGCAGGTGAGGATGATGACGCCCCCCTTGAGGCAGGCGGCGGCAACAGCCTTGGTCAGCTCCGGGTTGGGTTCCTTCGAACCGGCCTGGACCAGTTCGATGGCCAGCATGGCCCCGCGGCCGCGGACGTCGCCGATCACGGCGGTTCCGGCGTCGGCGAGTTCAGCCTGCAGCTCGCGGAGACGGCTGGTGGCGAGGGATTCGATGTGGCGGGCGCGGCCGGCCAGGTCGTACTCCTCCATTGAACCGATGGAAGCCAGCGCTGCCGCGCAGGCCACCGGGTTGCCGCCGTACGTGCCGCCAAGGCCGCCGGGGTGGACGGCGTCGAGCAGGTCCGCGCGGCCGGTGATGGCGGACAGCGGCATGCCGCCGGCGATGCCCTTGGCCATGGTCATGATGTCCGGGACGACGCCCTCGTGGTTGACGGCGAACCATTCGCCCGTGCGGCAGAATCCGGACTGCACCTCGTCCGCAATGAAGACGATGCCCTTTTCCTTGGCCCAGGCGGCCAGCGCCGGGAGGAAGCCCTCAGCCGGAACGATGAAGCCGCCCTCGCCCTGGATCGGTTCGATGATGATCGCGGCAACCTGGTCCCCGCCGATCTGCTTCTCGATCATGGTGATGGCGCGCTTGGCTGCCTCGGCGCCCGTGATGGCGGGGTTTTCCTCGCGGTACGGGTAGCTCATGGGCATGCGGTAGACCTCGGGCGCGAACGGGCCGAAGTTGGTCTTGTACGGCATGGCCTTGGCGGTCAGCGCCATGGTGAGGTTGGTGCGGCCGTGGTAGGCGTGGTCGAAGGCAACGACGGCGTCGCGCCCGGTGGCGAGGCGTGCCACCTTGATGGCGTTTTCCACGGCTTCAGCACCGGAGTTGAAGAGCACGGTGCGCTTTTCGTGGTCGCCGGGGGTGAGCCGGTTCAGCTGCTCGGCGACAGCCACATAGCCTTCGTAGGGGGTCACCATGAAACAGGTGTGGGTAAAGTGCTCCACGGCTTCCTTGACAGCACCGACGACGGCGGGATCGGACGCGCCCACGCTGGTCACCGCAATGCCCGAGCCGAGGTCGATGAACGAGTTGCCGTCCACGTCCTTGATGATGCCGCCGTCCGCGTCGGCAACGTAAACCGGAACGCCGGAGGCGACGCCTGCAGCCACCACCGACTTGCGGCGTTCGGCCAGGGCAGCGGACTTGGGGCCGGGGAAGTCGGCCTGGACGCTGCGCTTCTGCTCCAGCCGGTAGGTGATTTCTGATGCTGTTGCGGTCATTGGGGTTCTTTCTTTACTAAATGGGCCCACGCCGGCAGGGTTCCCTGGCCGAAGCGAAGCGAGGTTAGGGGGCCGGTGGGGACTAGGCGTCGAGCGCGCTCATGACGTGCTTGATGCGGGTGTAGTCCTCCACGCCGTACATGGAGAGGTCCTTGCCGTAGCCGGACTGCTTGAAGCCGCCGTGGGGCATTTCGGCGGTGAGGAGGATGTGCGTGTTGATCCAGACGGCGCCGAAGTCCAGGTCGCGGCTGAGGCGCATGGCGGTGCCGTGGTTGCTGGTCCAGACGCTGGAGGCCAGGGCGTATTCCACGCCGTTGGCCAGTTCAACGGCTTCTTCCTCGGTGCTGAACTTCTGCACGGTGATGACGGGGCCGAAGGTCTCCTTCTGGACCACGTCGTCGGTCTGCTTGGCGCCGGTGATGATGGTGGGCTCGAAGAAGTAGCCCTTCTCCCCCGCCCGGTGGCCGCCGGTTTCGATCCGGCAGTTGGCGGGCAGGTTTTCCACCACGGACGTCACGGCGTTGAAGTGGTTGACGTTGTTCAGCGGGCCGAAGTAGTTGTCTTCGTCATTCTGCGAACCGGTGTGCAGGGTCCGGGTGTGTTCCACCATGGCAGCCACGACGTCGTCGTGCACCGAATCCTCCACCAGCACGCGGGTGATGGCGGTGCAGTCCTGGCCGGCGTTGAAGAAGGCGAATTCGGCGATGGCGGCGGCGCTCTTCTTGATGTCGGCGTCCTTGAAGACGATGGCCGGAGCCTTGCCGCCGAGCTCCAGGTGGGCGCGCTTGAGGCTCTTGGCCGCGCCGGAGGCCACTGCGATGCCTGCCCGGACGGAACCGGTGATGGACACCAGGCCGGGGACCTGGTGGTCCACCATCATGGCGCCGGTTTCACCCGTGCCCAGGATGACGTTCAGGACGCCGGCGGGGAAGATGTCCTTGGCGAGGCGGGCCAGGACCAGGGTGGATTCCGGGGTGGTGTCCGAGGGCTTGAGGACAACGGTGTTGCCGGCGGCCAGCGCGGGCCCGATCTTCCAGATGGCCATCAGGAACGGGTAGTTCCAGGGGGCCACCTGGGCCACCACGCCGATGGGTTCGCGGCGGACGTAGGAGGTGTGGCCCTCGAAGTACTCGCCCGCTGACTTGCCCTCAAGGATGCGGGCCGCGCCGGCGAAGAAGCGGAGCTGGTCGGCACCGGCGGCCACTTCCTCGGAAGCGATCAGCGAGCGCACCTGGCCGGTGTTGCGGTGCTGGGCTTCAACCAGTTCGTCGCTGTTGGCCTCGACGGCGTCAGCCAGCTTGAGCAGCATGAGCTGCCGCTGGCCCGGGGTGACGTGCTTCCAGGTTTTGAAAGCGTCCTGCGCAGCGGCCATGGCGGCGTCCACGTCGGCCTGCACCGAGATGGGTGACTGCGCCACCACTTCCCCGTTTGTGGGGTTGATGATGTCCAGCCGGCCGGTGCCGGCGGGCGTGACGAACTCACCGTTAATGAAGTTCTGCAAGGTTTGGACCACGGTGTGCAACCTCTTCTCTGAGCGGCCATCAGCGACAGGCGGATGGATGGAACTGGTTTGAGCCTATGCCAGCACCCCAGCGCAGTGAATAGCCACCTGCACACCCTTCGGCGCGGTGTTTAGTGCGGTTGTCCAGCAGGCGTTTATCCTTGATCCATGGCCATTTCGCTCGCTGCCCTGCTGGGCGTGAACTCCCTCAAGCTGTCCAAGGCGGGAGTCGCCGAGACCACCTGGCACCAGGACATCAACTGGGTGGCGGTCACGGAGCTGGAGGACCCGCAGCGGTTCCTCAACGGCGGCGAGCTGATCCTGACTACCGGCCTGCGGCTGAAGTCCGCGCCGGAGCAGCGGCGCTTTGTCCGCCAGGTGCAGCGGGCGGGCGCGGTGGGCATTGGGTTCGGCGTCGGGCTTTCGCATGAGGCGGTGCCGCCGGCGTTGCTGGCCGAGGCCAACCGGTGGGCCCTGCCCGTGGTGGAAGTCCCCTACGAGACGCCCTTCATCGCCATCACCAAACTCGTGGCCGATGCCCAGTCCGCGGACCACTACGCCAAGCTGGAGCGCCTGATCGCGGGCCACCAGGTCCTGGCCCGCGCCCTGCTCACCGGCGGCGGGCTGGCCGAACTCCTCAAGCAGCTGGGCAGCATGCTGCGCACCGATATCGCGCTGACCCAGTTCACGGCGCAGCTGTACAACAGCAGCAGCGCAGCCCCGTCCGCGGATTCCTGGTCCACCTATCCGATCCCCACCGGCCGGCGGGACGCCTGCACCCTCTGGGTCCGGCAGCCGTTCGAGGACTCCGGCATCATCGGTTACGCCCAGAACCTGATCAGCGTGGAGCTGAACAACATGGTCAAGCAGCGCCAGGCCCAGCGCGCCCTGTGCGGCCAGGTGCTCGAGGACGTCATCCACGGCGCCCTGGAGACGAGCGAGGCCCAACGCCGCCTGGCCGGCGTGGGCATCAACAGCACCCGGAAGAACGTGGTGCTGCTGGCGGTCTCCGCCGCGCACAACAAGGCCTTGGGCCGCACCGCGGTGCCGCGGGAACTCGAGAACTCGGTGGCCGCCGTCGTGGGCAAGGACCTGGTACTAGTGGTCAATGACGATGGCGCGGCGGCGCCGGCTTTGGCGCGGAAGCTCAGCGACCATCTGGCGGAGGCGGGCATCCACGCCACCATCGGCATCGGTGGGGCCTACACCAAGCCGAACGGCTTGCGTTGGAGCTATTTCGAGGCGCGGGATGCGGCGAGCCACGGCCTGCCGGTCAATGAGCCGGAGAGGTTGAGCCTGACCTCGCTGCTGCTGGCCAGTGAGGACGTGCCGCTGGCTGACATGGCGCATGAGTCCCTGAACCCGCTCCGGGCGTTCGACGCCGCCCATGGCGCGGAGCTGATGACCACGCTGGAAAGCTACCTGAACAACAACGGTTCGGTGGCCGCCGTCGCCGAGCAGCTGACGCTGCACCGCAACACGGTCCGGTACCGGCTGGCCCAGATCACCGAGCTGACCGGATACGATCCCGCCGTGACCCCGGACCGGGTGCAGCTGTGGCTGGCGCTGGCTGTCGCGCGGCTGTCCGCGCGGCAGGGCAAATAGGCTGCATCCCCCGCCTCAGATGACCCCGCCCCGCAGCAGGTCCCGGGACTTCTTGCGGGCCTTCCGGTACTTGGCCTCGGCGGCGGCCATCAGTTCCTCCTGCCGCTGCAGCAGGGCGGCGTAGGTTTCACTGACGGGCGGCCGGTCCCGGTCCGAGCCCAGGCCCGCCAGCAGGTCGCGGGCCACCACGGCATCGTGGTAGTCGCCCAGGATCTTCTGTTGCCGGTGGGCTGCCTTCGCCACCTTGCGGGCCCGCTTCCCTTTGACCAGGGCGGCGGACTCCGCCACATGCCGAAGCTTTTTGGCATCCTTGCGCACCCTGTGGAGGGCGTTCTCATGGTCTGTACCGCGGCGGGCGCGGACAGCCGCCCGGTGGGAGCGCCTGAGCTTTTTCGCCGCCCTGTCCACCGCCTTCGCAGCCGCACGGCGTCCGGGCGCCACCGTTTCCGCGCGGACGGGCGGGTTGTCTCGGAACTCCTCCAGGCTGTCCAGCAGCCGGAAGTAGCGGTCGGTGCGCAGGGCCTCCTGGAGCCGGCGGTATCCGGCGTCGTACGCGGCACCGGTCTGGCGCTCCACCCGGTCCCGGGCGGCGTCCGCGCCGGGGTCCTGTCCCAGGTCATCAAGGTGCCTGCGGAGCCGGGCCTGCAATACCTCGGCGTCCCGCGGCTCGCCCAGGAGCTGGCCCAGCCATTTGAGTTCGTCCCGCAACCGGCGTAGAGGCACTGCCCTGTACAGCTTGCGGTAGCCAGCCAGGACGGAGCGGAGCCGGCGCGTGGCGGAGCGCATGTCATGTACTGCCTCCGGCTCTTCGAGCCTGATGGCGGCGTCCTGGGCAAGGAGCTCCTTGATCTGGGCTGCAGCATAAACGGTGACGACGGCGGCAGCCGGCGACTTCTTGCCGGCCGGCAGGGCGGGGATGGCTTCGTCGGGGGCGGCATCGGCGTCGTCCTGGTCCCCGGCCGGTGCGCCAAGCGCCTTGGCCAGCTTCGAGGCGTGGGCCGCCGGGCGGGCTCCGGCCCCCACCAGCAGCTGCTCGGCGGGGGCGAAGAGGCTGGCGTCGCCGTTGACGAGTTCCAGCTCCCATTCCCGCCACTGCTGTTTGTGCCCGCTATCAGTTCCGTCCGGACCCGGCAGCCGTTCCGCCGTAACCCGGTCGTCCGCCAGGTCGGCCAGATGGACGCCGTCGTCCCCGTAGAGGGCGTGGGTCGTCCGCCTGGTGCGCAGCTTGACCACCGGAACCAGTTCGGCCCCGCGGAGGTATGCCTGGACACGGTCCAGGAGGGTATCGGGCACGACGTCGGCCTGGCCCAGCGGGGCGTGCAGCTCGCGGCGCTGCTGGGGTTCGGTGTCCCCGGTCCCGGCTGCTTGGGGCGGCAGCTTCAGGTGCCAGCCGGCATCACTTCCGCCGGTCCGGCGGCGGAGGGTGATGCGGCGGGAGGCCAGCGTGTGGTCTGGGGTATCGAAGTACACGGCTTCCAGCTTGGCGGTATGCGGCTCGTCCACGCGCGCCACACCCGGCAGGCCATCCAGCGGCGGCACCGTGGCGTCCTTGCCGACGTCGTATTTCTTCTCGACCTCGAGTCCCTGGGAAGCCTCCACAACCGTCCTTCCACGTCCGCTGCATTGCGTAGTCGGGGTGGTTCACACCCGGCTTAGGCAGTCTATGACCTGCTGCTGCACGGCCGGGAGAGCTTGCCCACAAAACCCTAGACATCAAACGTCTAACGTTTACTCTGGACGTATGCCCGCAACTCCACCCCCTTCCGCCCTCGCGCCCACGCCCTGCCCCGCTCCTGCCGCGCCGGCCCCTGCGCGCGCTGCGGCTTCTGTTCCGGTCACGGCGGCCGCACCAGCTCTTGCGGCGTACCCGGTGGCAGCCGTCCAGGCCCGGCCACGCTCCGCCGTCGTCTTCGGCGTCATAGCGCTGGTGCTGATCGGACTGAACCTGCGCGCGGGCATCACCGGGGCGTCGGCCCTGCTCCACGACCTGCAGGCGGTACTCGGATACGGCGCGCTGGTGGCGGCCGTCATTCCGTCCATCCCCACCCTCTGCTTTGCCTTGGCCGGCGCCGGAACGTCCTGGCTGACCGGGCGGCTGGGCGTCGAGAAGGCCATCCTCCTGGCCCTGGCCCTGCTCGCCGGCGGGCTCCTGCTGCGCAGCATTCCGGCCACCGGGATGCTGCTGGCCGGCAGCGTGCTGGGCATGTCCGGGCTGGCGGTCTGCAACGTGGCCATGCCGTCCTTCATCCGCGAACACTTTGCTTCCCGGACCTCGCTGATGACAGGCCTGTACACCGTGACCATGACCACCGGGGCAACCGTGACCTCCGTGGCGGTGGTCCCGCTGGCGCAGTCCCTCGGCTCACCGTCCGCCGCCGTCGGAGCTATCGGGATCACCGCCGTCGCTGCTTTCCTGGGCTTCCTGCCGGTGGCGCTGCACGCCCACCGCAACAGCCGCCGTGCCACCGGCGGGCCGGTAACACCCTGGCCGCTGTTGCGCACCCGCAAGGGCCTGCTCCTCACGGCAATCTTCACCCTCCAAGCCCTGCTCGCGTACGCCCTGATGAGCTGGTACCCCTACATGCTCACCACCCTGGGCCTTAGCGCGACGGACAGCGGCCTGATGTTCGGGCTGATGCAGCTCGTTTCGGTACCGGCCGGCATGGCCCTGATCGCCATCGGTTCCCGGCCCAGGATGCTGCGCCCGGCGTTCTACCTGGTCAGCATCGTCATGGTCCTGGGCCTCGTAGCACTCCTGGCGCTGCCCGTGGAGCTTGCCTTCGTCTCGGCGATCCTGGTCGGTTTCGGCCTGGGAATCTTCCCGCTGGTGATGGTGATGATCAGCCGCAGCGGCTCGAGCACCGCCGAGACCACTGCGCTGTCCACCCTCGCCCAGTCCACCGGCTACCTGCTGGCGACCGTGGGCCCCTTCGGCATGGGGCTGCTGCACGGCGCAACCGGCAGCTGGACCCTGCCCCTCTCGTTGCTCCTGGCCCTGGCGCTGGTCCAGGTTGTGGTGGCGCACCTGGTCACCGGCCCGGCAATGACCGGCAAGCAGAGGATAAAGTAGGACGCCATGGCACTGAGCCCCTCCACCCGCGCGCCGCTGGCCGACGAAGTGACCGCCAAGCTGCGGTCCATGGTGCACTCCGGCGAGTGGCCCCTGAACCAGCGCATCCCGTCCGAAACCGAGCTGATCGCCGGGTTAGGCGTTTCCCGCGGCACCCTGCGCGAGGCCATCAAGGCCCTGGCCCACAGCGGCATGCTGGAGGTCCGCCGCGGCGACGGCACCTATGTCCGCGCCACCAGCGAAATCTCCGGCGCCGCCCGCCGGATGTACCAGGACCACACCGAGCAGCACATCCTGGAGGTCCGGATGGGGCTGGACACGCAGGCGGCGCGGCTCGCGGCCCGGAACGCCACCGCCGACGACGTAACGGCCCTGCGCGGGCTGCTCGCCACCCGGGACCAGGCCTGGCACGCCGGCGACTATGACACCTGGGCGCGGGCGGACTGGGGCTTCCATGAACGGGTGGCGCAGGCCTCCGGCAACCCCCTGCTGCACGAGCTCTACATCAGTTTCGGGCCCGCGCTCCACCGGGATCTCCTGACCCAGCAGGCCCGGCCGGGATTCGAGGGGCTGCCGCTGGAGGGCCACGAAGTCCTGCTGCGGGCCATCGAACGGCACGACGAAGAGGCCGCCGTCGCAACGGTCAACAGAAACCTGAACTCCTGCGCAGAGTGGCTCGGCGCCTAGTCAGTCAGTAGGCTTACTATCTGACGTAGGTAGTAAGCCTGCCCGCGCCCGCGGGCGGGCGCCGCCGATGATGAGGAGTTCCCGTGGCGCGATCAACACGCCTGACCGAACACGAGCTGGGCAACGAGCCCGAACAGTCGAAACCGGGCACGGAGGCCGCGACCGCGGAAGGTGCACCCCGGCAGGGCCAACCCCTTGGAAAGTCCGCCCTGCAGCGGGGCGGGAAACAGGGCGAAACCAAGCCGGCCGGCGCCTTATGGGCTGACGGACTGGGACGCGTGGGCATCCGCTCAGCCCAGATCCTGCTGATCCTGACGGTGGCCGTGGTGTCCGTCTATGGCCTGATGCAGATCAAGCTCCTGGTGATCCCGGTCCTGATCGCACTGATCCTGGCCGCGGCCATCGGCCCGTTCGTCAACATGCTCCGGCGCCGCGGCATGCGGGGCGGGCTGGCCACCGGCATCGCCTTCATCGGGCTCCTCCTGCTGCTGGGCGGCGTTTTCACGGTGATCTACTTCTCGGTCCGGAACCAGTGGGGCGAGCTGGCAGCCCAGGCATCGTCCGGCCTGGACGAACTGGAGAACTTCCTCCGCACCGGCCCCATCCCCATTGACCAGGAGCAGCTGAACCAGGCGCGGCAGGGCATCATTGACTTCGCCACCAGCAGCCAGGCCCGTTCAGGCGCGATCACCGGACTCTCCGTGGTCACGGAATTCCTCGCCGGGTCCGCCCTGATGGTGGTCATCCTGTTTTTCTTCCTCAAGGACGGCGCCAAGATCTGGAACTTCCTGCTCCGCCCCTTCAGCGGGCAGCGCGAAGCCAAGCTGCGCCGGGTGGGCCGCCGCACCCTTGAGGTCCTGGGCGGCTATGTCCGCGGCACCGCGATCGTGGCCCTCGTGGACACGGTCGCCATCGGCGCCGCCCTGTTGATCATGCAGGTTCCGCTGGCGTTCCCGCTGGCGATCATCGTGTTCATCGGCGCCTTCATTCCGCTGGTGGGCGCCACCGTGGCCGGAATCCTGGCCGCCCTGGTGGCCCTGGTGGCGAACGGCCCTGTGGTGGCGCTGATCGTGGTGGCAGTGGTCATCGCGGTCAACCAGCTGGAGGGCGACCTGCTGCAGCCCATCGTCATGGGCAACGCCCTGAAGCTCCATGCGCTGGTCATCCTGATGGCACTGACCGCTGGCACAATCCTTGCAGGAATCGTGGGTGCGGTGTTGTCCGTCCCGCTGGCCGCCGTCGTATGGGCCATCATCCAGGTGTGGACGGCCGAGGACCCGAACCTCGAGGACATGAATCCGGACCTGCCGGCGGCAGGCACCAAACCGGTCTAATAACCCTTCGAGTTTTTGTCCAGGTATGGGGACTTGAAGTGCGTTTTTGGCCTCCATATCTGGACAAAAACTCCACCAGGCAGACGCACGACGGCGGTCCGGCACCTGGGTGCCGGACCGCCGTCGTGTGTTCCGCCTTGCCGCTGCCCAGGCAGCGAAAGACGGCTAGGAGCGCAGACCCACAAACACGTTCTTGGGACGCTGCATCTCACCGTGCTTGGCGCCAAGAATGATTACCAGGCCGGCGAATGCGGGGATGACCCACTGGAGCGCCTTGAGCTGCTGCTGGGCCGCCTGCAGTTCCTCGGAGGCACCCGCCCGTGGCTCGGTGGCACCCTCGGAACCCTCGTCGGCGAGCTTTTCCACCTTCTTGCCCAGGATGCCCGAGTACAGGGTTACCGCCGCGCCGGCCACCGTCACGGCCGTCTTGATGGCGGTGTCCCGCGCTACGCCTTCCTGTTTGGCGATGCGGCCCTTGTTCTCCCAAGCGATGGCGAGGTCAGCCACCAGGTGCGAGGCGAACGCCGCGGTCTGGATGGGGGCCCACTTCATCCAGCCGGCGCTTGAGAGCCGGGTCCGTTCGGAGGGGTCCCTGGCTTCCGCCGCTGCACCGTTGAGGCCGATGGCACCCATCAGGGAACCGCCGAACCACGCCGCTGCCGTCAGATCGTGTACCGACCGGGCAATGAGATTTCCTGCCATGATGTGCGTTCCTAACGTTGAACTGGTTTCGGGATGCCGCTGCTGCGGACTTCGATTTCCGTGTCCCCTCAAGGTCATGGTCCGCCTATGGTAAGCACACTTACTAATGTTACGAAAGCCCGTCTTTCAGCCACGGGAACGCGTAATATCGTCGCCATGGGAAACACAGGAACATTGTTCGGCTGGGCCTTCGGGGACCCGGCGCGGGAAGATGACCGCACCTACGTGGACGGGCTCCAGCGCGAGGCCCTGCGCAACGCGCGGGAGACGGCGGAAGCCAAGGGCGTCAGCGCCGTTGCAGGTTCGGAAGTGTTCACTGTGTTGAGTGGCGACGATTCCCTGGTGGAGCTGGGCAACGCCCCCGGCCGGCTGGTGGTCCGCTGCACCATCCACGTGGAGGGACCGGGCGCGGAGAAGCTGCGTGCCGAAGGGCCCATGAACGGCTGATCCATGTCGGACGGGGAATCTACGCTGAGCCAGGCGGCGGACGCCGTCGAGGAGGCTTCCAACCACAAGGCCCTGGATGTCCTGGCGCGCGCCGGGTTCGCTGTCATGGCGTTGCTCCACGTCATTGTCGGGGCCATCGCCGTCGCCGTGGCCTTCGGGCAGCCGGGTGAAGCGGATGCCACCGGTGCCATTGATCAGCTCGCGGCGAACCCCTGGGGCCCGGTTGTGATGTGGGCCTGCGTTGCTGCCTGCGCCGGGCTGTCGCTGTGGCAGGCCAGCGAGGCCACGCTCCGGATGCGGGGCAAGCCGCGCAAGGAGCGCTTGGCCAAGCTTGTTTCGTCGGGATTCCTGGCCATCGCCTACGGCAGCGTGGGGCTCAGCTTCGCCGGCTTCGCTGTGGGGCTGCGCGGGGACTCCGGGGACAGTGCCCGGGATTTCAGCGCCTCGCTGATGGCCAACCCGCTGGGCCTCTGGCTGCTGGTGGCCCTGGGGCTGACGATCATCGGGATCGGCATCTACTTCGTGTCCAAGGGCGCGCGGCGCGGGTTCAAGGAGGAGCTCTTCCATTTCGATGGGACGCGCCGCGGCCGGCTGATCGACAGCCTCGGCGTGATCGGGCACATCGCCAAAGGCGCCGCCCTCAACCTCACCGGACTTCTGTTCGTCATTGCCGCCGCGAAGCACCGTCCCGAGGAATCCACGGGGCTGGACGGCAGCCTCAAGGCCCTCCGCGACCACCCGTTCGGCCCCACCCTGCTGGTTGCGATCGGAGCCGGCTTCATCGCCTACGGCATCTTTGCCTTGATCCGCTCCCGTTTCGGCCGCATGTAGTTTCCGCGGTTTTGGGTAGGAAGGAAACATGACGCACCTGACAACGGACCAGACGGCCGACGACGGCGCCCGCGGCCTGGGAGCGCCCCTCACCGAAGCGATGGGGCAGTCCTTTGCCGGCCTGTTCCGGCTGCTCAAGGTGGCGCGTCCGGACCGGCCAATCCACCCGAAGGGCCTGGGCCTGACCGGCGAGCTGAACCGGACCGGCAATCCCTTCGAACCAAGCGGCCTCGACTGGTTGGATTCTCCGGGCACTGACGCGGTGGAGGCGAGGTTTTCCCGGTCAGTCGGCCTTCCGCAGGCACTGCCGGACGTCCTGGGGCTGGCTGTCCGGGCCCGGCCTTCCGCCGGTGGAGTGCCCGGCGGCAGCGCGGATGTCCTGTTCGCCTCCACCGGCTGGCGCGTCCCCGGCCGGTTCCTCCTGCAGCCCCGGCTCGACGTTGACGGCGCCACCATGACCACGCTCATGCCGTACCGCGGCCGGAAAGGCCCGGTGCTGCTCGGCCTGCGCACCATCAGCCTGCCGCCGGGTTCGCTGTCCTCGGGTGAATGGGTGCTGGGCTTGTTCTGGGCAAGGCCGATGGGACGCTGGCGCCAGTGCGGCGAGCTCCGGCTCCATGCAGGTGCCCGGCCCGGCGACACCAACCTGCGCTTCAACCCGCTGGAAAACCCGCCGCCGGGGTCGCAGACCTACGCTTGGACCAGGCGGCTGCGCGAGCGCTCCTACCGCACCGCGCAGCGCAAGGCACCCGCCGCCGTCGGACGTCCTGGCAACAACCACGCCGGCACCGCAGAAGGAAGGAAGACCATGTCCACCGTGTCCCAGCTCTTCAACTCCCCCGCAGGCGACGTATGGCGCGTCCTCTCCGATGGCTGGCTGTATTCCGGATGGGTGGTGGGAGCCTCCAGGATCCGGGCAGTGGATGACGCGTGGCCCCGGACCGGCGCCCAGCTTCACCACTCCGTGGGTGCCTGGCCGTTCGTCATCAACGACAGCAGCAAGGTGGTGAACTCCGAGCCCGGCCGGTTGCTGGAGCTCGTGGCTCGCGGTTGGCCGATGGGTGAGGCCAAGGTGGTGATCACCCTTGAGGAGCGGGGCAACCAGTGCCAGGTGACCATCGTCGAAGACGCCATCAAGGGACCCGGCAAGCTGATGCCCAAGTTCCTGCGGGACGCCATGATCGGCGTCCGGAACCGCGAAACCCTCCGGCGCCTTGAGCTCATGGCGGCCGGCGGCGCGGGGCGGTAGCGGCTTAAGCAAAAAGGAGGCCACCCCGCGCCTAAGCCCTTCGGGCCGGCGCGGGATGACCTCCCCACCCGCACCCTAGCCTCGCAAGCTCGGCCAGGGAACCCTGCGGGTGTGGGCCCACCTTTGCTTTTGGGCTAGACCTGGGCGGCAACGCCGTCGCGGGAGATCTCCACCATGTCCTCGCGCGGCACCACCTTGATGCGCTCACGCTTGACCTCGACGCCGTGCGAGCCGCCGGCCTCGGTGGCAGCGGCGCCCAGGGCGAGCTCGTGGGCGTCCAGCGCCAGCCAGCCTTCCCAGCTGGTGAACTTCACGCCGCGGGCGTCAAGGAGGTCAACGACGGCGTCCTCGGCAGGCACGGTGGCAACCGGAAGGTTCTCGCGGTCTTCCAGCAGGTAGGTCACGGTCTCGAGGGCGTCGCCCTTGGTGTGGCCGATCAGGCCCACCGGTCCGCGCTTGATCCAGCCGGTGGCGTAGAGGCCGGGCACGTGCTGGCCGTCGGCATCCAGGACGCGGCCGCCGTCGTTCGTGACAACGCCCTTCTTGTGGTCGAACTCAACGTCCGGCAGCGCGGAGCCGAAGTAGCCAATGGCACGGTACACGGCCTGCACCGGGTAGTCCACGAACTCGCCGGTGCCGCGGGCGTTGCCCGTTCCGTCCAGTTCGGTGCGCTCGAACTTGATGCCGGCAACCTTGCCCGGGGTCTCGGCGTCGTCGTAGATCTCCACCGGGCTGTGCAGGAAGTGCAGGTGCAGGCGGCGGGAGGCCTTCAGCTCGGAGAGGTCCTCGGGCTGCTCGGCGATCCAGTTGGTGAGCGTGCCCACCATGGTCTTGGTCTGGTTGTTCGTCTGGATCTGGCGGTCCGATTCCTCGTCGAACTCGAAATCCTCCGGGTACAGGATGATGTCCACGTCCTTGGAGTGGGACAGTTCGCGCAGCTCCAGCGGGGTGAACTTGACCTGGGCGGGGCCGCGGCGGCCGAAGACGTGCACGTCGGTGACGGGCGAATTCTTCAGGCCGGCGTAGACGTTGTCCGGGATCTCGGTGCTGAGCAGGTCGTCGGCGTGCTTGGACAGGACGCGGGCCACGTCCAGGGCCACGTTCCCGTTACCGAGGACGGCGATCTCCTTAGCGTCCAGCGGCCATTCGCGCGGGACATCCGGGTGGCCGTCGTACCAGGAGACGAAGTCCGCGCCGCCAAAGGAACCTTCAAGCTCGATGCCGGGAATGTTCAGGTCCGCGTCCTTAATGGCGCCGGTGGCGAAGATGACGGCGTCGTAGTGGGTGCGCAGGTCCTCGATGGTGAGGTCCGTGCCGTAGTCCACGTTGCCGAAGAAGCGGATGTCACCGCGGTCCAGGACTTTGTGCAGGGCATTGACGATGCCCTTGATGCGGGGGTGGTCCGGGGCCACGCCGTAGCGGATCAGGCCGTAGGGTGCCGGGTAGCGGTCAAAGAGGTCGATGCTCACGGTCAGCTCGCCGCTCTTGACGGCTTCGCTCTTGGTGAGGATGTCCGCGGCGTAGACGCCGGCGGGGCCGGAGCCCACGACGGCAACGCGCAGCGGACGTTCGGCAGAACCTACGGAGGTGCTTGATGACACGGCTGTGTTCCTTTTGTTCGGCTAGGAGGTGAGGACTCGGGGCTTGTTCGGGGTGGTGGTGCTGTAGTCAGCGGTTTTGAAGTGCGACGGCGCGAAAGGGCTCACGCGCACCACGTCACCGATGACAATCACTGCGGGATTCGCGACGCCGGCGGCCTCGGCCTGGTCAGCTATGGAACCAAGCGTGCCGATCGTCACGCGCTGGTCCGGCAGGTATCCGTTCTCCACAATACCAACGGGGGTGCCGGCGGGCAGGCCGGCTTCGCCCAGCGCGGACGCTGATTCGCGGAGCTGGCCTACGCCCATGAGCAGGACGATGGTGTGGTCGGCGCGAGCCGGAACCTCTGACAGTTCCTCGTGGCCCGTGACCACGCTGAAGCCCTTGGCCAGGCCGCGGTGGGTCACCGGGATGCCCGCGGCGGCGGGGACTGAGATCGCTGAGGTTACGCCGGAAACGACCTCGACCTCGACGCCGTGCCGGCGGCAGTACTCGGCTTCCTCGCCGCCGCGGCCCAACACGTAGGGGTCGCCGCCCTTGAGCCGGACCACGCGGTGGCCCTGCAGGGCCTCGTCCACGAGGATCCGGTTGATTTCGGCCTGCGGCACGGGGTGGTGGCCGGGCGTCTTGCCGACCTCGATGACGCGGACGTCAGGGGCCAGTTCGTTGAGGAGTTCGCGGGGGCCGAGGCGGTCGGCAACCACCACGTCGGCCTGGCCCAGGAGGCGGCGGCCACGGACGGTGATGAGGCCGGTATCGCC